>DATINN010000240.1:0-5866 GCA_035474175.1 Mycobacteriales bacterium
CGGCAGGTCGAGCAGCAGCACGTCCAGGTCGCCCCAGTAGACGTCGGCCAGGAACTGCTGCAGCGCCCGGTGCAGCATCGGCCCGCGCCAGACCACGGCGGTGTTGCCGGGGGTGAACATGCCGATCGAGATCACCCGGACGCCCATCGCCTCCGGGGGCAGGATCATCTGGTCGACCTGGGTCGGCCGTCCGGTGACGCCGAGCATCCGCGGCACGCTGTGCCCGTAGATGTCGGCGTCGACGACGCCGACCGTGCGGCCGCGGGCGGCCAGCGCGACCGCGAGGTTGACGGTCAGGGAGGACTTGCCGACGCCGCCCTTGCCCGAGGCCACCGCGTAGACCCGGGTCAGGGAGCCGGGCTTGGCGAACGGGATCTCGTTGTCCACCCGGGCCGGCCCGCGCAGCAGCTCCTGCAGGCCCTTGCGCTGCTCGGCGCTCATCACGTCCATCTCGACCCGGACCCGGGTCACCCCGTCCAGCGGGGAGACCGCCGCGGTCACGTCGCGGTTGATGGTGTCGCGCAGCGGGCAGCCGGCGACGGTGAGGTAGATGCCGACGGTCACGGTCCCGTCCGGGTCGATCCGGACGTCCTTGACCATGCCGAGCTCGGTGACGGGGCGATGGATCTCTGGGTCCTTGACCGAGCCGAGCGCGGCGGTGACCTGTTCTGGGGTGACCACGATCCCAGCGTACGCACGGCCAAAGTTTGCCCAGGCACCTACCATGGAGGTGTGCGCCCTGCTCTCTCCGCTCGCGAACTGTCCGTGTGGCGTACTTTCCTGCGCGCGCACGCGAGCATCACGCGTCAGATGGAGCACGACCTCGCCGAGGGGCACATGCTCCCGCTGCCGTCGTACGACGTGCTGCTGCAGCTCGCCGAGAGCCCGCAGCGCCGGCTGCGGATGACCGACCTGGCCGACCGGGTCCTGCTGTCCCGGTCCGGGCTGACCCGGCTGGTCGACCGGCTGTCCAAGGAGGGCCTGGTCGCCCGGGAGTCGTGCCCGTCCGACGCGCGGGGCACGTTCACCGTGATCACGGATAAGGGGCTGGCCCGGCTGCGGGAGGCGGCGCCGACCCACCTGGCCGGCATCCAGGAGCACGTCACCAGCCGGCTCAACCCGACCGAGCTCGACCAGCTCGGCCGGCTGCTGCGCAAGCTGCTGCCGGAGGCGGACGCGGTCCCGGTCGGCGGCTGCGCCCCGGCCGAGGACGAGCAGGCCGCGACCGGCTGAGCCGGGGCCCCGCTACGGCGTGGACTCCTTGCGGATCTGGTCCAGGTAGTGGCCCAGCTCCGAGCGCAGGAAGTCGCGGGTGGCGACCTCGCCCACGGCGATCCGCAGCGCGGCCAGCTCCCGGGCCAGGTATTCGATGTCCTCGCGGGTCCGCTCGTCGCGGTTGCGGTCCTCGTCGAGGTTGACCCGGTCCCGGTCGGTCTGCCGGTTCTGCGCCAGCAGGATCAGCGGCGCCGCGTACGCCGCCTGCAACGACAGCGCCAGCGTCAGGAAGATGAACGGGAACTGGTCGAACCGGGCCGACGCCGGCAGCAGCGCGTTCCAGGCGATCCAGCCGACCACGACGACCGTCTGCAGCACCAGGAACCGGGCCGTGCCGATGAACCGGGCGATCGTCTCGGCGAACCGGCCGAACGCCTCGGTGTCGTAGCGGGGCCCGCTGCGGCGGGCGCCCTTGGGCTGGTCCAGCCGCGGCTCAGCCATCGACGTCCCGCTCCCGCCAGTCCTCCGGCAGCAGGTGGTCGAGCACGTCGTCCACCGTGACCGCGCCGACCAGCCGGTCGGTCTCGTCCACCACGGCCGCCGCCACCAGGTCGTACGTGGCCAGGTAGCGGGTCACCACGGCCAGCTCCGTCTCCGGCCGCACCGGCGCCAGGTCGTTGTCGACCACCCCGCTGACCAGCGCCGAGGGCGGCTCCCGGAGCAGCCGCTGGACGTGCGCGACGCCGAGGTAGCGGCCGGTCGGGGTCTGCGACGGCGGGCGGCAGACGTACACCTGGGTGGCCAGGGCCGGCGTGACGTCGGGGTTGCGGACCCGGGCCAGCGCCTCGGCGATCGTCGCGTCCGGGGACAGGATGATCGGCTCGCTGGTCATCATGCCGCCGGCGGTGTCGTCGCCGTAGCGCAGCAGCCGCCGCACCGGCGCGGCCTCACCCGGCTCCATCAGCTGCATGAGCCGCTCCCGCTCGGTCGCGGGCAGCTCGGCCAGCAGGTCGGCGGCGTCGTCCGGGTCCATCTCCTCGAGGATGTCCGCGGCCCGGTCGTCGTCCAGCGTGGCCAGGATCCGGACCTGGGACGCCTCCGGCAGCTCGCCCAGCACGTCGGCCAGCCGCTCGTCGTCCAGCGCGCCCGCGATCTCGTGCCGGCGCTTGGTGTCCAGGTCCTGCAGCATGTTGGCCAGGTCGGCCGGCCGGGCCGTGGCCAGCACGTCCAGCAGCGCGTCCGCGCCCTGGGCCGTGTCCGGGGCCGGCCCCAGGCCCTCCAGCTCGGACCAGTCCAGCTGCCGTACGGGGGCGCGCCGGCGGGTCAGCCGGGAGCTGGCCTCCCGGACCGCGACCCGGGTCAGCACCCAGTCCCGGGTCCGGGTCTGCTCCATCGCCGCGTCGACGACCGTCACCGTGGTGCCGTCCTCGGCGACGGTCGCGGTCCGGTCGAGCAGCCCGCCGAGCACCAGCGCCTCGCCCGGGCGCTGCTCGAACCGGCGCAGGTTGACCGACCCGGTCGTGAGCACCACCGCGTCCGGCTCGGCCGAGGTCATCCGGCCGATCGGGACGAAGATGCGGCGCCGGTGCTGGATCTCGACCACCAGCCCGAGCACCCGGGGCGGCAGCGCCTGCGGGCGGAACACGACCACGACGTCGCTGACCCGGCCGACCGGGTCGCCGTTGGGGTCGAACACGGCCACACCGGCGAGCCGGGCCACGTAGATGCGCACGCCCACCGCCACCAGCCGAGATTACCGACCGTGCTGCCAACCGCGGAACGACCGGGCGACCGGGCGATCGGGTGTCGGTGGCCGCGGTGGCCCCGCCGGGCCGCGCGGGAGGGCGCGCCTGGTTGACTGTGGGTTCCGTACCGCTGAGGGGGAATCGCTCCGTGCGCCCGATCCGTGTCCTGCTGACCGTCTCCGCCGCCGCGCTCGTCGCCGCGGCCTGTGGCGACGACTCCCCACCGGCGGCGGCCGGCAGCTCCGCCCCGGCCGCGCCGACCTCGGCCGCGGCGTCCTCGGGGTCGGCGTCCTCGGGGTCGGCGTCCGGCTCCGGCACCGCCGGGCTGCCCGCGGCCGACATCCTGGCCCGGACCAGGACCGCGTTCAAGGCGGCGAAGTCGGTGCACGTGACCGGGGGCGGCACGTCCGGCCAGGACACGTTCAAGGTCGACATGCGCTACTCGGCCGCCGGCAACGCGATCGGCACCGTCACCAACGGCGGCGAGACGATCGAGCTGCGCCGGGTCGGCCAGGTCGTCTACCTCAAGGCCAGCACGGCGTTCTGGACCGCGACGGCCGGGGCCAAGGCCGCGACGGCCTTCGGCGGGAAGTACGTCAAGGCGCCGGTCACCGACCAGCGCGTCGCCGCCGTGGTCTCGCTGACCGACAAGGGCGCGTTCATCGACGCGGCCCTGTCCACCACCGGGGGCGTCGAGAAGGGCGCGACCAAGACCGTCAACGGCACCCAGGCCATCCCGCTGACGATCAAGGACTCGGCCGGCGGCAGCACGCTGTTCGTCGCCGCCACCGGCGAGCCGCTGCCGCTGGAGGTGCTGCCGCAGGCCGGCGGGACCGACACCGGCAAGGTCGACTTTCTCGACTACGGCGTGGCCGTGAACCCCGCGGCGCCGCCGGCGGCGCAGACGGTCGACGTGTCCGTGGTGCCCGGCCGCTGACGACGAGCGCACACCGCCGACGGGCCTGCTGCCGGGGTCGTAGGG
The DNA here is from genome assembly GCA_035474175.1 of Mycobacteriales bacterium. Classification (GTDB taxonomy): domain Bacteria; phylum Actinomycetota; class Actinomycetes; order Mycobacteriales; family CADCTP01; genus CADCTP01. The sequence goes on from DATINN010000240.1 coordinate 3,943, forward strand.
TCGGCTCATGCCGACCCTGCCCTACCACGTCGTCGACGTCTTCACCGACCGGCCGTACGCGGGGAACCCGCTCGCGGTCGTGCTCGGCGCCGACGACCTGCCGACCGAGGCCCTGCAGGCCATGGCGCGGGAGTTCAACCTGTCCGAGACCACGTTCCCGATGGCCTCGGAGCGGGGCGCCGACTACCGGGTGCGGATCTTCACCGCCTCCAGCGAGCTGCCGTTCGCCGGGCACCCCAGCATCGGCACGGCCTGGCTGCTGGCCCGGCTCGGCCGGATCCCGACCGGCACGGTCACCCAGGACTGCGCGGCCGGCCTGCTGCCGGTGGAGGTCACCGCCGAGGGCGCGACCCTGACCGGCGGCGCGGCCACGGCCGGCGAGCCGCTCGACCCGTCCCCGCTGCTGGCCGCGGTCGGCCTGGACGCCGGCGCGCTGTCCGGCCTGGCCCCGCCCCGGACGGCCGGGACCGGGCTGGAGTGGACCTACCTGCCGGTGACCGAGGACGCGGTCGCCCGGGCCGAGCCCGACTGGAGCGCGCTGCGGTCGGTCGGCTCGATGGGGGTGTGGGTCTTCTCCTGGTCCGACGGGGTGGCGCACGCGCGGGCGCTGACCGACGAGGGCTTCGAGGACCCGGCCACGGGCTCGGCCGCGCTCGGCTTCGGCGTCTGGCTGGCCACGTCCGGGCTGGTCCCGGACGGGACCACCGACTACCGCGTCCAGCAGGGCGCCGAGATCGGCCGCCCCTCGACGCTGTACGGCACGGTCACCCACACCGGCGGCACGGTCGCCGCCGTCACCGTCCGCGGCACCGTGCACCCCGTCGCCACCGGCGAGATCACCCCGCCGGTCTGAGCCGTCCGCACGCCGAGCTGCCCGATCGAGCACCGCGGCGGTCCGAACGGCTCCGTCTGGTTGATCTCCCTACCGCGGGCGCCCGGATCAGGGCACGCTGGGGCGGGCCGTCCGGCGTTCACCGCCCGGCCGGCCCCGGGGCCCCGCGTACGGCGCGCGCGACCCGCCGGGCGGAGGAGAGACCGTGGCGATCACCCAGGAGATGTTCCGGTTCGTCACGACCAGGCGACCGGAGCAGGCGCTGCGCTACCGGGTCGACCGCCGGCTGGTCCGCGACCTGCGCGCCACCCACCCGGGCTCGCTGCTGGTGACGCTGTTCGCGGCGGGCCCGTTCCCGCCGAAGGTCAGCGCGGCCGAGGCGTACGCGCGGGGGTCCGGGTTCGTCGCCGCGGACGACCCGCTGGTGCTCGCGCTGGAGCCGGCGGCCGACTACTTCCGGCGGGAGCTGGTGCCCGGCGCCGTGTTGGCCGATCTGCAGGCCGCTTTCCAGGCCGAGCAGCCGGCCCTTGCCGCCCTGCTCGCCACCCGGCCGTCGGCCAACGTGCTGCAGGCGACCGTCGAGTTCATCGGCCGGCTCTGGGACTCCACGTACACGCTGGTGACGCTGGGCTTCGACCGGTACGTGTCCACCCAGTACTGCGCGGACGCGCTGCGCGTCTACCAGGTGCTGCGGCTGTGGTGGCTGCACGTCGCCGCGGGCCGGGAGACCTGGACCGGCGGCACGTTCGACGAGTACGAGCTGATCATCGACCTGGACGCCGCGCAGGACCCGGGCAGCCGGACCGGCACGCCGGCCGGCACCTCGGCCGGTACCGCGGGCCGTGACCGGGCGCCCGGCCGCCCGGCGGCGCTGATCGCGCCCGGGACCGGCGGCCCGAGCGTGTCGGTGCCGCTCACCGTCGGCGGCACGATGCCCCCGGTGGTCGGCGACCTCCTGCTGGTCGAGCAGGAACTGCGTCGCTACGAGCTCGGCGAGATGGCCGAGACCCAGACGATCATGCGCGGGGAGCGGCGGGAGCAGACGATCCGGACGCTGGCCCGGACGTCCCAGACCACCACCACCACGACTGC
>DATINN010000241.1:0-3947 GCA_035474175.1 Mycobacteriales bacterium
CCTCACTCGGCGTGTACATCGCGACCGGCAGCCCGGCCCGCGCCGCCGCCAGCAGCGCCACCGCGCCGGCCTGGGCCGTACCCATCACCGTGCGGACGTTGTGCTGGCTGAACACCCGCTCGACGGCGACCACGTCGGGCCGGTGCGCGGCCACGGCGGCGTCCAGCCCGGCAGCCAGGGCGAGCAGGCGGGCGGCCAGGTCGGCGTCGGCCGGGGTGCGCAGCACGTCCACGGCGACCAGCGTGATCGGCCGGCCGACCGAGCCCTCGACGACGCCGACGCCGCACCGGGTCAGGCCGGGGTCGACGCCCAGCACCCGCACGTGTCGCCTCCCGCCACCGCCCGAACAGTCGTTCGACACGCTACCGATCCCGGCGACAGACTCCCGGTATGACGCGCGCGCCGATCGAGCCCTCCTTGCTGGAGCCGGTGACCCGGCCGCTGGCCTCGGCCCGGACCCTGCCGGCGGTGGCGTACGCGTCGGAGGAGGTGCACGCCTGGGAGCGGGCGCACTTCTTCGACGCGGCCTGGGTCTGCGCCGGCCGGGCGGACGAGGTCGGCGCGCCCGGCGACCAGCGCGCGGTCACCGTCGGCGGCACCTCGCTGCTGCTGGTCCGGGACCACGACGGCACGCTACGGGGCTGGTACAACGTCTGCCGCCACCGCGGGCACGAGCTGCTCGCACCGGGCACCGCGCGGCGAGGGCGGGCGATCCGCTGCCCGTACCACGACTGGGTCTACGGCCTGGGCGGCGAGTGCCGGGCCACGCCGCGCTTCGGCAAGGACTCCGACGACGGGATCGACCGGGCCGCGTTCGGGCTGGTGCCGGCGCGGGTGCAGGAGTGGCAGGGCTGGGTGTTCGCGAACGTCTCCGGCGACGCACCCCCGCTGGCGGCCCAGCTGGGCAACTTCGGGATGGTCGTGGACGGGTACGACGTGGCCCGGCTCCGGCTCGGCGCCCGGCACGCGTACGAGGTCGCGGCCAACTGGAAGGTGGTCGTCGAGAACTACCTGGAGTGCTACCACTGCGCGCCGATCCACCCGGAGCTGTGCGAGGTGACGCCGCCGGAGTCCGGCACCGGCTACCCGGCCGCGCCGACCGGGACCTGGACCGGCGGGCCGCTGGCGCTGCGGGCGGGCGTGCAGACGATGTCGCTGGACGGCCGGAGCCTGGGCGTGCCGATCCCGGGGCTGCCGGCCGAGCGCTCGCGCGAGGTCGGGTACGCCGCGCTGCTGCCGTCGCTGCTGGTCAGCCCGCACCCGGACTACCTGATGACGCACCGGCTGACGCCGCTGGCGGCCGGCCGCACCACGGTCGAGTGCTCCTGGTACTTCCCGCCCGAGGCCTGGGACCGGGCCGGCTTCGACCCGGCGTACGCGGCCGACTTCTGGGACGTGGTCAACCGGCAGGACTGGGCCGCGTGCGAGTCGGTGCAGCGCAACATGACCAGCCCGGGCTGGCGGCCGGGACCGTTCTCCCCCTGGGAGTCCGACGTGCACGCCGTGATGGCCGCGGTCGCCCGCGGCTACGCGACCGGCCGCCTGTCCGCCGACCAGCGGGACCAGGCAGCGACTGGGCAGCGCTAGTCGACCAGCGCCAGGACCTCGTCGGAGACGTCGAAGTTGGCGTAGACCTCCTGGACGTCGTCCAGGTCCTCCAGCGCCTCGACCAGGCGGAACACCTTGCGGGCGCCGTCCTCGTCCAGCGGGATCGTCATGCTCGGCACGAACTGCGCCTCGGCCGAGTCGTATTCGATGCCGGCGCCCTGCAGCGCCGTCCGCACCGCGACCAGGTCGGTCGGCTCGCTCACGACCTCGAACGTGTCGCCGTCGTCGTTGACCTCCTCGGCCCCGGCCTCCAGCACCGCCGCGAAGACGTCGTCCTCGGTGGTGCCGTCCTTGGGGACGATCACCACGCCCTTGCGGTTGAACAGGTAGGCCACCGACCCCGGGTCGGCCATGTTGCCGCCGTTGCGGGTCATCGCGGTGCGCACATCCGAGGCGGCGCGGTTGCGGTTGTCGGTCAGGCACTCGACCAGCACCGCGACCCCGCCCGGGCCGTAGCCCTCGTAGGTGATCGACTGGTAGTCGACGCCGGCGCCCTCGACCCCGGAGCCGCGCTTGACCGCGCGCTCGATGTTGTCGATCGGGACCGAGGTCCGCTTCGCCTTCTGGATGGCGTCGAACAGGGTCGGGTTGCCGGCCGGGTCACCGCCGCCGGTCCGGGCCGCCACCTCGATGTTCTTCACCAGCTTGGCGAACAGCTTGCCCCGCTTGGCGTCGATGACCGCCTTCTTGTGCTTCGTCGTCGCCCACTTGGAGTGGCCGCTCATGCCCGCTCCTCCGACAACCCGCCCGGCGCGAGCGCCGGGCGGGTGGCCGTCGTCGCTCCCCGCTCGCGCTGCGCGCTCTCGCGCTCGCTCATAAGTACTGCTCCTTCACGATCTCCACGAACAGCGCGTGCACGCGCGCGTCACCGGCCAGCTCCGGATGGAACGACGTGGCCAGCAGGCCGCCCTGTCGCACCGCGACGATCCTACCGGCGGCCGGTCCGCCCTCGACCATCCCCAGGACGTCGACGTCCGGCCCCACCGACTCGACCCAGGGCGCCCGGATGAACACCGCGTGGAACGGGCCGCCGTCGATCCCGGTCACCGCGATCGACTCCTCGAACGAGTCGACCTGCCGGCCGAAGGCGTTGCGCCGGACGGTGACGTCCAGGCCGCCGAGGGTCTCCTGACCCGGCACACCGTCCAGAACGCGATCGGCGAGCAGGATCATCCCCGCGCACGACCCGTACGCCGGCATGCCGTCGGCGATGCGCTTGCGCAGCGGGTCCAGCAGGTCGAACGCGGCCGCCAGCTTGACGATCGTGGTCGACTCGCCGCCCGGGATGACCAGCCCGTCGACGTCGTCCAGCTCGCCGACCCGCCGGACCGGAACCGCCGCCGCCCCGGACGCCTCGATCGCCTGCAGGTGCTCCCGCACGTCGCCCTGCAGCGCGAGAACCCCGATCCTCACCAACCGCGGCCTGCGTAACGCTGCTCGGCGGGAATCTGGTCCAGGCCGATGCCGACCATCGGCTCGCCCAGCCCGCGGGAGACCTTGGCGATCACGTCGGGGTCGTCGTGGAACGTGGTCGCCTTGACGATCGCCTCGGCCCGCCGGGCCGGGTCGCCGGACTTGAAGATGCCGGAGCCGACGAACACGCCCTCGGCGCCGAGCTGCATCATCATCGCGGCGTCGGCCGGGGTGGCGATGCCGCCGGCGGTGAACAGCACGACCGGCAGCTTCCCGGCCGCGGCCACGTCGGCGACCAGCTCGTACGGCGCGCGCAGCTCCTTGGCCGCCCCGTACAGCTCCTCGGGGCTCATGCCTGCGAGCTTGCGGATGCCGGCCCGGATGGAGCGCATGTGCCGGGTCGCCTCGACCACGTTGCCGGTGCCGGCCTCGCCCTTGGAGCGGATCATCGCCGCGCCCTCGGAGATCCGCCGCAGCGCCTCGCCGAGGTCGGTCGCGCCGCACACGAACGGGACGGTGAACGCCCACTTGTCGATGTGGTAGGCCTCGTCGGCCGGGGTCAGCACCTCGGACTCGTCGACGTAGTCGACGCCGAGCGACTGCAGCACCTGGGCCTCGACGAAGTGGCCGATGCGGGCCTTGGCCATGACCGGGATCGAGACGGTGTTGACGATGCCCTCGACCATGTCGGGGTCGGACATCCGGGCCACGCCGCCCTGGGCCCGGATGTCGGCCGGCACCCGCTCCAGCGCCATCACGGCGACCGCGCCGGCGTCTTCGGCGATCTTGGCCTGCTCGGGCGTGACCACGTCCTTGATCACGCCGCCCTTGAGCATCTCGGCCATGCCGCGCTTGACACGGGCGGTGCCGGTCTGGGGGTCAGTGGTCATCGGGGTCTCGGACATGCCCCGATTCTACGTGCTCTC
>DATINN010000242.1:0-2233 GCA_035474175.1 Mycobacteriales bacterium
CCGCGTACGACAGCCTGATCGTGGCGGCCGGCGCGAGCACGTCCTACTTCGGCAACGACCACCACGCGCTGGACGCGCCCGGCCTGAAGACCGTCGACGACGCGCTGGAGCTGCGCGGCCGGATCCTGGGCGCGTTCGAGATGGCCAACCTGGCGACCGACCCGGCCGAGGTGCGCCGGCGGATGACCTTCGTCGTCGTCGGCGCCGGCCCCACCGGCGTGGAGATGGCCGGGCAGATCGCCGAGCTGGCCCGGACCACGCTGCGCCGGGACTTCCGCCGCATCGACACCACCCAGGCCCGGGTCCTGCTGCTGGACGGCCAGTCCGGCGTGCTGACCGCGTTCGGGCCGAAGGTGTCGGCCCAGGCCGCCCGCCAGCTCGACCGGCTCGGCATCGAGGTCTGGCTCAACACGCTGGTGACCTCGGTCGACGACCGCGGCCTGGACGTCAAGGACACCTCCGGGCGGGTCGACCGCATCGACGCCGCCGTGGTGGTCTGGGCCGCCGGGGTGCGCGCGTCCTCGCTGGCGGCGAAGATCGCCGACCAGGCCGGCGTGCAGGTCGACCGGGCCGGCCGGATCCCGGTCAACCCGGACGTCACCGTGCCCGGCCACCCGGAGGTCTTCGTCGTCGGCGACATGATGACCCTCGACACGTTGCCCGGCGTCTCCCAGGTCGCCATGCAGCAGGGCCGGTATGCGGCCCGCACCATCAAGCAGCGCCTGGCCGGCCGCGCGCCGCTGCCGCCGTTCCGGTACTTCGACAAGGGCTCGATGGCCACGATCTCCCGGTTCTCCGCGGTCGGCGACATCGGCCCGCTGCGCTTCGGCGGCCTGCGCTTCGCCGGCTTCGTGGCCTGGCTGCTCTGGCTCGGCGTGCACATCTTCTACCTGGTCGGCTTCAAGAACCGGGTCAGCACGCTGCTGCACTGGACGATCACGTTCCTCGGGCGCGGCCGTCCACAGCGGACGGTCACCCACCAGCAGGCGGTCGGGCGGGCGGCACTGTCCCATCTGGACATGCCGTACCTGGGCCTGCCGGAGCGGCCGCTGGACCGGTCCGGCACCAGCTGAGGGCCGCCGGCGGTTCGCCCGCCGGCGGTTCGCCTGCCGGCGGGTTCCCCGCCGGCGGTTCAGCTGCCGACCGGGGGCCGGCGCTCTGGCGGTTTGCCCGCCGGCCGGGGGCGTGCGACTCTCGTGGTGAGGCCCCGACGGGCCCCCGGACGAGGGAGCCGTACCCGGCAGGCGACAAGACGGCCGCAGGAGGCCTGTCATGTCCTGGCTCGTGCTCGTCCTCTCCGGTGCGTTCGAGGCGGTCTGGTCGACCGCGCTCGGCAAGTCCTACGGCCTGAGCCGGCTCGGGCCGTCCGCCGTCTTCGTCGTGGCGCTGGTCCTCAGCATGGGCGGCCTCGCCTACGCCACCCGCGACCTGCCCATCGGCACCTCGTACGCGGTGTGGGTCGGGATCGGCGCCGTGCTCACGGTCGCGTACGCGATGATCACCGGGACCGAGGCCGTCTCGGTGGCGAAGGTGCTGCTGCTGGCCGGGATCGTCGGCTGCGTGATCGGCCTCAAGGTGCTGGACTGACCGGGCCGCACCCGAGCCGGCTGCACCCGAGCCGGCTGCACCGCCCGGCCGGCACCCGCGCCGCGGGCCGGGGTGTGGTCAGCGGCTGAGGGCCAGGACCAGGTCGCGGACGACGGCCGGGTCCTGCAGGCGGTCCCCGTACAGGGCCCGGACCTGGGTCATCCGGTAGCGGACGGTCTGCGGGTGCACGTGCAGGTCGCGGGCGACGTCGTCGCGCCGGCCCTGGTGCAGCAGCCAGGACCGCAGCGTGTCGGCGAGCCGGTCGGCGCCGGCCAGCGGCGCGAGCACCTGCGCCCGCAGGTCGGCCAGCGCCTCCGGGTCGGCCGTGAGCACCAGCTCGGCCAGGTGCGCCTCGGTGTCGGCCCGGCCCCGGTCCAGGCCGCGGCGGGCCCGGCGGTAGGACGCCGCGGCCTCGGTCCAGGGCCGCTCCGGGCCGAGCGCCCAGGCCCCGGCCGGCAGCGTCCGCAGCAGCGCCGGCCGGCGCGGGCCGACGTCCGGCAGCAGGCTCACCACCAGCTCGGCCGGCAGCGCCGGGTCGAGCACGTCGGCGGCGATCGACAGCGTCGCGCGGTCCAGCCGGCTGGACGCGGCCGGGCCGAGCAGGCAGGTCAGCGTGCGCGGGTGGACCCAGCCGGCCCGCTCGGCC
>DATINN010000243.1:0-10869 GCA_035474175.1 Mycobacteriales bacterium
GCCGATCACGACCTTCCAGGTCGACTCGTTCATCCTGCTCGCAGAACCCGAACGACGCGCACCGCCCGGCGTCCACCGCGACGGTGATCTCCTCGGCCCGGTGCCGCCGCGCCACCCGTTCCAGCAGCGCCCGCGGCAGCCGCGCCACCGGCGCGATCGTCGACGCCCCGGTCACCGCGACCGCCGCCCAGGCCAGCGCGATCAGCGCCCGGATCGGCGCCGCCGCGACCTCGGAGCCGGAGATCAGCAGGTGCGCGGCGACCAGCGTGAAGGCCAGGTAGCCGAGGGAGTGCAGCGCCCGCCACCGGTGCCAGCCGAGCTTGCGCTGCACGAGCACCGACAGTGCCGAGGCCAGCAGCAGTTCCAGCCCGACGACCCCGAAGCCGACACCGGTCGGGTCGGCCCGGTCGAGGAACGGGATCACGACGTCGATCGCCCGGACCTTCCCGTACGGCGCCGCCACCTGCACGATCGCGTGCACGATGCCGAGCCACAGCCCCAGCAGGACCAGGTGCATGTGGATGCTGTGCACGGTGCTGTGCCGCAGCCGGGACGAGGCCCAGCCGCTGCGCAGCACGCTGCCCCACAGGGTGCCGGCCCACAGCGCGCCGAATGAGATGAAACCGATCGTGGCGGCCACCAGGTGCACGCTCTCCAGTGCGGTCCGCATGGATGCGGGATTCTCCTCGTGCTCGAAGTGGCGAATTCAGCGAGAATTGCGGCTGAGAAATTCAGGCTTTCGATACGGCGTACCACCGCGGGCGCCCGCGGTGGTACGCCGCCTGTGCCGCGACGCACCGCGACACAAGTCGGGGGCCGGTCAGCAGCGGCGCCCGCTGTTGATGCAGCCGACGACGCGGCGCATCAGCTGGTCCGGCATCACGTTCTCGAAGTCGTTGTGGTCGGTGACGGCCTTGCGCAGCTGCTCCGGGAAGGAGTCCACCGCGTACGACGCGCCCGCCGGGACCCGGTAGCTCAGCGTGATGCGCAGCTGCGGGATGGCGGTGGTGCCGGCCGGGCAGGCGCCGGTCGTGGGGTCGGCGAAGGACGTGTGGGTCCGGTGCGTCGGGCTGTCCAGGTTGGTGCCGTCCCAGCAGCCGGGGAAGTCGCTGATCCGCTGCACGAGCTGGCCCCGCGGGCAGATCGGGTACTTGTCCGCGCTGGCCTTGTCGCGCGCGCCGGAGCAGGTCCAGTGGGCCCTGGCGTTCGGGGCGTTCGGGCCATTGGTGACGGCCTTGGCGTCGCCGGTGATGATGCGCAGGAAGCGCGGCATGGCCGCGACCTTGGCCTGGGCGTTGCCGCGATACTGCAGCGACACCGCGACCGGCGCGAGGATCGTGCCCATGTTGCCGTCGGCCCCGCCGCCGGGCTGGTCGGCGTCGGCGCCGGCCCGGCGGATGTCGCGGATGACCGGCCAGAAGTACGTCGAGAGGTCACCGGCGCGGCAGGTCGTGCCGGCGGCCGCGAGCGACTCGTCGGTGGCGTTGCCGTCGGTGGAGAGGTTGCCGACGTAGTCGTGGGTGTGGTGCGCGGCGTTCGAGATGCCGGGCGAGGTGATGAAGTTGTCGGAGTTGCGGTGCAGGTTGGAGTTGCGGCCGCACTGCGAGGTGAACACCCCGCGTGATCCGGCCGCGGTCGTCCGCGGGGCGGCCGCGGCGGCGGGCGCGTCGGCGATGCGGATGTAGTCCTCGGGCACGGTCACCGGGTGCCGGTGGCCCTGCCCGTCGACGGACTCCAGAGTGGACTGGATCGCCGGCGCGGCGGCCGGGTCCTCGGCGGCGGCGGCCATCCGGACGCCGACGCCGGCGGCGCCGAGCGCGACCACGGCGAAGAGCGCGGCCATGGTCCGCCGTCTTCGTCCGGTTCTCTCTTCCAGGTAGGGCACGGCAGGGTTCCTTTCGTCGGACTCGGGTGGGGGGATGTGGAGCGGGGGCTCAGGCCCAGGAGCGGCGGGCGGCCAGGGCCAGGTTGGCCACGGCGACGAGCACGACGGCGACCACCACCATCGGGGTGGTGATCGGCCCGTGCGGCGTCGGCGGGGTGAGCACGTCGGCCTCGACCGGAGCGACCAGGCCGGTGCTCTCCAGCAGGCTCATGTGCCTCATGACCACGTCGGTGGCCTCCGCGGCGAAGGCCCGGACGAGGGTGTTGCGGGTGCTGACCCGGACGTTGGCCACGATCGTGAACACCTGGCCGTGGGCGGTGCGCAGCCGGTTGGCGAAGGTCTCGTCGAAAGCGCGGCCGCGCTCCGGGGTCATCTCGGCCAGCCAGTTGCGCTGGTTGAGGTTGGGCTGGTCCGGCAGCTGCACCTGCAGCTTGCGGGCGGCGACGGCGACTTCCTCGTCCAGTCGGCGGTGGTCGGTGGCCAGCACCCGGCCCACCGCCTGCACCCGCTGGTCGGAGGAGTGGGTCTGGGCCATGTCACCGGCCGGGACCTCCCACGATCCGGCCAGCTTGACCCGGACCAGCAGGTCCCGGTCCAGGGCGGTCAGCGGCCCCCAGGAGGTGTCGGTGGCCGGCCCGTCATCGGCCACCGCGACCCCCGCGGACAGCGGGCCGAGGTGCCCGGCCGGGTGGGCGGTGGTCGCTCCGGCCCGGCCGGAGCCGGGGGCGCTCCACCAGCCGACGGCCAGCACGACGAGCACGCCGACGGCGAGAATCGTCACCGGCCGTTGCCAACGCCCGAGGGCGCCGGTGGCCGGCCGCGGCCTCGCGCAGGCAGCGTTGGATCTTCGGTGCATCCGTCCTCCGGGTGCGGTGGTTCTGTGGAAGGTGCGTCAGGGGCCACCGCCGTCGTGGCGGCGGCGTGGTGCCGGGTGTCGTGCTCGGGCGCCGGCGCGTCGGCACCCGGTGGAGCACGTCGGATGAAGGGCTTCCGGTGCGGTGCATCGCATCCGGGAAAGCCGCCCAGCCGACGGAATGCAATTCCGTCCCCCCTGAGCGGGGAACAACTTGGCAGTCCGAGGGCGCGGAAGCAAGTCCCGTCGCGGAATTCGTAATGGACAACCTCGGAACGTTACTTAGCCCGAAAGGGTGACGGAGGGTGTCCGACCACGGGATCCCGCGGCACGTCGGGCAAGATCGTGCCGGTCAGGGCCGGCGGTGCGCGACCAGGGGAAGGGAGGGGCCGGCGCCGGCGTCCCGCAGCAGCGCCGCGGCCGCGGTGACTGTCCAGGTGGAGCGGGCGAAGTCGTCCACGAGCAAGATCGGGCCGGGCGGCAGGTCGACCCCGGGCGCGAGCGCCAGCCGGTCGAACAGCTGACCCACCCGGACACCGGAGGACACGTTGTCGTCCGGTGCGGGACCGGTCACGCTCAGTGCGTCGATCAACGGCAGCCGACCGACGGCCGCGATGTGCGCCGCCATGCCCTGGACCCGTTTCGGCCGGGACCGGCTCGGCACCGGGACGACGGCGAGCGGGCGCTCGTCCCATTCCCGCGCCCACCGGGACAAGACGTCGACCAGGCCGCCGCGCAATTCCTCTGACGGTTCCGCGTCCGGCCCGTCGACCTCGGCGATGAGCTCCCGCCAGGCCGGGTCGTCGGCGAAGGCGATCGCTCTCCCGGGCGCCAGCCCGAGGATCTTGCCTTTCCGCCCCGCCCCGGACGGCCACAGCTTGCGCGGCTCCAGCACGTGGCGACGGCCGCGCAGGTGCCGGCGGGCGGCCAGCACCCGCTCCGGGGTCGGCCGGGCCCCGGGCGCGGGCAGCTCACCGGTGCAGACCGAGCAGCGGCCGCACGGGCCCGAGGACGGGTCGTCCAGCGCCTCGGTCAGCACCTGCATCAGGCACCGGGCACCGGCCGCGTACGTCCGCATGAGGTCGGCCTCGGCCCGCCGGGCCGCGACCACCCGGCGGTATTTCTCGGCGTCGTAGTCCCAGGGCTCGCCGGTGCCGACCCAGCCGGTGCCGACCCGGTCGACCGCGCCGTCGACCCGCAAAGTCTTCAGCAGCGCGTCCAGCCGCCCGCGGCGCAGCCCGGTCTCGGCCTCGATCGCCGGCACCGACATCGGTGCCTCGTCCCGCCCGGGCAGCAGCGCCAGCACCCGCCGGGCCGCGTCGGGGTCGGGGATCGTCGCGGTGGCGAACCACTCCCAGATCCGCGGGTCGCTCTCGGCCGCCGGCAGCAGCACGCCGACGGCCTCGTCCAGGGCCCGGCCGGCCCGGCCGACCTGCTGGTAGTAGGCCACCGGGGAGTCGGGGGAGCCGACGTGCACGCAGAAGCCGAGGTCGGGCTTGTCGTAGCCCATGCCCAGGGCGGAGGTCGCGACCACGGCCTTGACCTCGTTGCCGCGCAGCGCCGCCTCGATCCGGGCCCGCTCGTCCGGCTCGGTCTGCCCCGTGTACGCGGCGACCTGGAAGCCCTGCGCGGCCAGGAAGCCGGCCAGCGAGTGGGCCTGGTCGACGGTCAGCCCGTACACGATGCCGGAGCCGGGCAGCGCGTCGAGCGCGTCGGCGACCCAGGCGAAGCGCTCGACGCCGTCGAGGCCGGGGGCGACGGCGAGCCGGAGCGAGGCCCGGGCCAGCGGGCCGCGCAGCACGAGCGTGTCCGGGCCGAGCTGGGCCGCCACGTCGGCGGTGACCCGGGCGTTGGCGGTCGCGGTCGTGGCCAGCACCGGGCTGCCCGGGGTGGTCGCGGCCAGCAGCTGGGTCAGCCGCTGGTAGTCGGGGCGGAAGTCGAAGCCCCAGTCGGAGATGCAGTGCGCCTCGTCGACCACCAGCAGGCCGGTCTTGGCCAGCAGCGGCAGCGCGCGGTCGGCGAACTTCGGGTTGGCCAGCCGCTCCGGCGAGACCAGCAGCACGTCGACCTCGTCGGCGCCGAGGGCGTCGAAGACGACCTGCCAGTCGTCGATGTTGGCCGAGTTGACGGTGGCGGCGCGCAGGCCGCCCCGCTCGGCCGCCGCGACCTGGTCGCGCATGAGCGCCAGCAGCGGCGAGATGACGAGGGTCGGGCCGTGGCCGGCCTCGCGCAGCGCCGCGGTGGCGGCCCAGTAGGCCGCGGACTTGCCCCAGCCGGTCGCCTGGACCAGCAGCACCCGGCGACCGCCGACCAGCGCGGCGACCGCCTCGACCTGGTCCGGGCGCGGCACCGCACCCGGACCGGCCATGCCGGCCAGCACGGCGGTCAGGTGCCGCTCGGCAAGAGCTTTCTCGTCCACGACCGCCACTGTGCCAGCCGGGTCCGACAAATGCCGGACCCGATCCGGCCCTGTGGACGGCCGCGGGGCCTGTGGACGACCGCTACAGGTCGGCGACGTGCACCAGGACGCGACCGGTGGGGGAGGACTCCAGCGTCTCGTGCGCCTTGGCCGTCTCGGCCAGGGAGAACGTGTGCAGCGGCAGCCCGGCCTCGCGACCGACGCGGACCGCCCCGTCCGCGACGGCCGCGTTGGTGTCCTCGATCGCCGCGCCCTTGGCGTCGTTGGGCTCGGTGTAGACGAGCACGAACTGCCAGCGCGCGTTGGGCCCCATCATCGCCCGGATCGGGATCGTCACGGTGTCGCCGCCGTCGTCGGCGTAGATGCCGACGGCACCGTGCATCCCCAGCACCTGGGCGTCGACGGCCGCGTTGCGGGCGACGGAGACCTCGACGATCGCGTCGACCCCGTGCGGCGCGACCTTGCGTACCTCGGCCACGACGTCCTGGGTCCGGTAGTTGATGATCTCGTCCGCGCCGGCCGCGGCCGCCAGCTGCGCCTTCTCCGGGCCGCTGACGGTCGTGATGATCCGCGCGTCGGCCCACCGGGCCAGCTGGATGGCGGCGTTGCCGACCCCGCCGGCGCCGCCCTGCACGAGCACGGTCTTGCCGGTGAGCGCGCCCGGGTCGAGGCGGTCGGGCATGGCCTCGCCGACGGTGAGGCAGCGGTGCGCGGTGAGGAACGGCACGCCCAGGCAGGCACCCAGGTCGAACGACGCCCCGGCCGGCAGCAGCACGGCCTGCCGCTGCGGCACCACGCTGTATTCCGCGGCCGTGCCCCACGGGCGCCCCTGCGCGGCCTCCCAGAGCCAGACGTTCTGGCCGAGCACGGCCGGGTCGACGCCGTTTCCGACCGCGTCCACGACCCCGGAGCCGTCCTGGTCGGGGACCTGGAAGCCGGCGTCGCCGATCGGCCGGGCCCGCCGCGACTTCCAGTCCGTCGGGTTGATCCCGGACCGGGCGATGCGGACCCGGACCTCGCCCGGACCGGGCTCGGGCACCTCCCGCTCGACCAGCTCGAGCACGTCCGGGTCACCGTTGCGGGTATAGACAATTGCCTGCATGGGCCCTGCGTACTCCTCCTCCCGCGTCGCCCACAACTCAGAGCGCCGCGGTCCGGAGCAGCTCGGGGTGGCGGGCCCGGATGGGCTCCGCCTGCTGCTCCCGCGCGTACAGCCGGATCAGGTCGGGCACGGCGTAGTGGACCGCCCCGGCCAGGTCGGCCGCCCGCCGGACCTGCACCAGCTGGGCGTCCACGAGCTGCTCGACCAGCTCGGTGGTCACCTCCAGCGGCTCGTCCAGCACCGCGGCCGCCTCCCAGGCCGAGAACTCCGCCGCGTCCAGCCAGCCGATCAGGCACAGCGCCCGGCGCTGCCGTGGCGTGCAGGCGGCGAAGCCGCGCCCGATCGCCTCCCGTACGGACATGTCGTCGGCGACCAGCTCGTCCAGCCGCCGCCGGGGGTCGGCCAGCTGGGCCGCCAGCCGGGTCACCGACCAGGACGGCCGGGCCGCCAGCCGGGCGCCGGCGATCCGCAGGGCCAGGGGTAGCCCGCCGCAGTAGTCCACCACCCGGGCGGTCGCGGTCGGCGCGATCGCGATCCGGCCCGCCCCGGCCAGCCCGGTCAGCAGCGCCACGCCCTCCCGCGGCTCCAGCACGTCGAGCCGGAACCAGCTCGCCCCGTCCACCCCCGTGTACGCGGTGCGTGCCGAGACCAGCACCGCCGATCCCGCGCTGGCCGGCAGCAGCGCCCGCAGCTGGGCCGCCGAGCCGGCGTCGTCCAGCACGAGGAGGATCCGCCGCCCGCTGGTCCGGGCCCGGAAGAGCTCCGCGCGGGCCGCCTGCCCGAACGGCACGGCGTCCGCGGGCACCCCGAGCAGCCGCAGGAACCGCATCAGCACCGCGGCCGGGTCGGCCGTCCCGGCCCCGAGGTCGGCGTGCAGCTGCCCGTCCGGGAAGGACTCCCGCAGCTCGTACGCGACGTGCAGGGCCAGCGCGGACTTGCCCACCCCGGGCATGCCGGTGATGCCGCAGACGGCGGTGCCGGTGGCCGCGTGCTGCCGCACGGTGTCCACGATCGCCCGGGTCAGCTCGGCCCGGCCGACGAACGCGGCCAGCCGGTTGGGCAGCGCGGCCGGCCGCGGGTCGGTCCTCGGCGCCGGGTCGTCCCCGCGCAGGATGTCCTGCTGCAGCGCGCGCAGCTCCGCCCCGGGCTCGAGCCCGAGCTCGTCCGTCGCGTACCGGTAGGCCTGCCGGTAGACGGTGAGCGCCTCGGCCCGCCGGCCGCCGCGGTGCAGCGCGAGCATGAGCAGCGCGGTGGCCCGCTCCCGGCCGGGGTCCAGCCGCAGGCGCTCCCGCAGCAGCGGCACCGCCCGCTCCGGGTGCCCGGCGGCGATGTCGGCGGCGGCCAGCCGCTCGCCCGCGTCCAGCCGCAGCGCGTCCAGCCGCACGGCCTCGGCCGGGGACTGCCAGCCGGTGGCGGGCTGGCCCAGCACCGGCCCGCGCCACAGGGCCAGGGCGTCGGCCAGCAGGGCCCGCTCGGCCGCGGTGTCGCCCCGGGCGGCGGCGTCGTCGGCCTGCCCGACCAGCTCGGCGAACCGGTCCGCATCCAGCACGTGCTCCCCGGTGCAGGCCCGGTAGCCGCCGGGCTGCGACTCGATCAGCCCGTCGCAGCCGAACTCGGCCAGCGCCCGGCGCACCCGCAGCACCAGCAGCTGCACGGCGTTGCGCGGCCGCTGCGGGGAGCGGTCGGGCCAGAGCCGGTCGGCGATCTCCTCGACCGGGACGGTGCGGCCGGCGGTGAGCAGCAGCTGCCCGAGCAGGGCCCGCTGCATGGGAGCGCCGAGCTGGAGCCGGCGCGAACCGTCGCCGACCTCCAGCGGGCCCAGGACGCGAAATTCCATCTTGTCCGTCTCCTGCCCATTTCATACCCCTGCGGCGGATGCTACTGAGCGGTAGGCGCTGGCCTGAATAGCCCGAATGGCAGAACTACGACGAATCGACGTCTGCACGAGCCGAACGGTCTGAGGTTGAGCGCCCGCCACCGTCGGTGAGCGCGTGCAAGCGGACGGAAAGCGCTCCGAAAGCGGTCCCGGCGCACGCTTCCACCGACCGGCCGGTGCCCAGGGAGGTGACGACGACGGTGGACGCCCCGACGAGCAGCCCGCGCTTCCTGGTGCTGGGCCCGCTGAGCATCGCCGACGACACCACCTCGGTCGTCCTGCAGCCGTCCAAGCCGGCCACCCTGCTGGCCACGCTGCTGCTGCACCCGGGCTCGATGGTCTCGGTCGACTTCCTGCAGCGCCGGATCTGGGGCGAGGAGCAGCCGAGCACGGCCAAGGCCGCGCTGCAGACCTGCGTGCTCCGGCTGCGCCGGATCTTCGCCCGGTACGGCGTGGCGGCCGACGTCATCGAGGCCATCCCCGGCGGCTACCGGATCGCGGCCGACCCGGAGCTGCTGGACCTCACCTGCTTCCGCGACCTGGTCCGGCGGGCCGGCGCCAGCGCCGACCCGGAGACCGAGCTGGAGCTGCTGCGGACCGCGCTGGCGCTGTGGCGGGGGCCGGCCCTGACCAACGTGCAGTCCGACCTGCTGCACCGGGAGGACGTGCCCCGGCTGGAGGAGGAGCGGCTGCGGGCGCTGGAGCGGGTCTTCGACCTCGAGCTCGCGGCCGGCCGATGTCGCCAGGTGCTGGCCGAGCTGCGGTCGGTGGCCGAGGCGCACCGCTTCCACGAGCGGTTCTGGGAGCAGCTGATCGAGGCGCTGCACCGCTGCGGCCGCCGCGGCGACGCGCTGGCCGAGCACCAGCGGATCACCCGGCTGCTGGCCGAGGAGCTCGGGGTCGACCCCGGCCCGGGGCTGCGGCAGCTGCAGGGCGCGGTGCTGCGCGGCGACGACCTGTCCGCGCCGGCCGTCCCGGACCTCGACCCGGGGCCCGCGGTGCCCGGGGCCGAGGTGCTGCGCGGGCTGGTCGAGGCCGGGCTGCTCGCCGACGCCGGCGGCGGCACCTACCGGGTGCACGCGCTGCTGCGGACCTTCACCCGCGGTGCCGCGCTGGGCCGCTCGGCCCCGGTGCTCGCCCTGGCGGCGGCCCGCCCATGACCAGCCCAGGAGGTACGGCGTGACCCAGACAGTGCCCTCGGCGGTCACCTCGCCCGCGTGGACGCGGGTGGCCGGGACCCGGCCGCGGATCCGCCGCGACGTGCTCTGCACCGACACCGGCAGCGGGGCCGTCTTCCACAACGCCCACGGCGGGTTCGCGCTGACCGGGCGGGGGGCGTACCGGTTCGCGACGCTGCTGCTCCCGCGGCTGGACGGCACGGCCACCGTCGAGGCGCTGTGCACCGGGCTGCCCGAGGGCCGCCGGCTGATGGTCGCCAACCTCGTCTCCACCCTGTACGACCGCGGCTTCGCCCGCGACGTCGAGCCGGGCACGGACGGGCCCGGCTCCCTGTCGCCGCAGGTGGTGTCGCGGTTCGCGGCCCAGCTGGCGTACGTCGACCACTACGTGGGGGACGCGGCCCGGCGGTTCGAGCGCTACCGGTCGGCCCGGGTCGCGGTGGTCGGCGACGACGAGGTCGCGCGGTGGGCGGCGCTGAGCCTGGTCCGCAACGGGGCCGGGTCGGTGGCGGTCGGCTTCGCCGACCCGGCACTGGCGGCCGAGGCCGACGCGCACGAGGCCGCCGGGGCGCCGGTGCTGGTGTCCACTGTGGACCCCGCCGCTCGGTACGACGTGGTGCTGGTCGGGCCGTCGGCCGGACCGGCGGAGATGCTGGCGCTGCTGCGGGCCGGCCTGCCGGCCGGGGAGACCGTGATCCCGGCCTGGACGGCCGGCGACCGGGTCGTCATCGGACCGTCCACTGTGTCCGGTGCGCCCGGCTGCTGGGCCTGCGCCGCGCTGCGCCTCGGCGGGCCGGAGCTGTGGCGCGATCTCGCGCTCGACCTGCCCTCGTCGGGCACGCCGCTGCGCGGGCCGCTGGCGGCCATGGTCGGCAACCTCCTCGGGTACGAGGTGTTCCGGCTGCGGACCGGCGCGCTGCCGGCCGAGACGTCCCGGCGGGTGCTGGTCCAGGACATCGCCTCGCTCGACGTGACGGCGCAGCCGCTGCTGCCGGACCCGCGCTGCCCGTTCTGCCCCCGGCCGGAGGCCGCGTCGCTGCCCGACGTCTCGTCCTGGGCCCCGCCGGTGCCGGATCCCGAGGACACCGACGGGGTGCTGGCCGAGCTGGAGGCCCGGTCGGTGCTGGTGCAGCCGGACACCGGGCCGTTCCGGCGCTACGCCGACGAGGACATCACCCAGCTGCCGCTCAAGGTCGGCGTCGTCGAGGTGGGGGACCGGACGATCACCGCGTTCGACGTGCGGCACGTGGCCGGGGCGCGGCTGCGGGCGCTGGCGGCGGCGGCCACGGTGTACGCGGCGTCCCTGCCGCTGCCCGCGCGGGTCGCCCCGGACGGGCCGCTCGGCCGGCTGAGCACAGCGTCCGGCGTGGACGGTCCGTCCGGTGTGGACGGTGCGTCCGGTGTGGACGGTGCGTCCGGTGTGGACGGTGCAGCCGGCGGGCCCGGTGCTGCCGACGCGGCCGGTGTGGACGGTGCCGTCCGGGAGTGGGTACCGGCGTGGTCCCTGCTGTCCGGCTCGTCCCGGCCGGTCCCGGCGGCGGCCGCGCAACCGCTCG
>DATINN010000244.1:0-6097 GCA_035474175.1 Mycobacteriales bacterium
CCGGACGGGATCGGCGGCGGCGTCCTTGAGCGCGGCCAGGGTGCGCGGGGTCCAGGCGTCCACGCCGAGCAGGTCGGCGGCCTCGTCCCGGCCGACCCGGCCGAGGTCGGCCCGGCGCGCGGCCGCGGCGGCGAAGGTCAGCCGCTCGCGGGTGGCCGCGGTCGACAGCCAGGCCACGCCGCCGGGCCAGCCGCCCACGCTCGGCGGCCGGAACGGCACCTGCCCGAGCGCGTCCAGCGTGGCCAGCAGGGCCCGGCCGGCCTTGCCCTCGCGCGGCACGGTCAGGCGCAGCGCGCGGTGGACGCCCACGACGTACTCGACCGGGGCGGCGACCAGCGACGACCGGTCGGCCCGGAACGCCGGGTCCAGGAACAGCGCCCGCAGCAGCGCGGTCACGTCCCGCCCCGGCCCGTACGCGGCGACCAGCCGCCGGAGCGTGTCCGCCGGCAGCGTCGAGGAGCCGTGCCGGGCCCAGAGCCGGGTCGCGACGTGCGCGGCCGACTCCGGCCGGGCCGTGAGCAGGTCGACCAGCCCGCGGTCGTCCAGGTCGCCGGTCACGCCGAGCACGGTCTTGCTGCCGTCGTCGTGCTGCTTCGGCACCGGGGCGGCGGTGCCGTGCGCCCGGTCGACCCGCCAGCCGGTCAGCGCCCGGGCCGCCTCCCGCACGTCGGTCTCCGAGTAGTGCCCGACCCCGAGCGTGAACAGCTCCATCAGCTCGCGGGCCAGGTTCTCGTTGGGCTTGCCCTTGCGGTTGCGCTGCCCGTCCAGCCAGACCAGCAGGGCCGGGTCGCGGACCATGGCCCGGGCCAGCTCCCGGAAGTCGCCCCGCCCCTTCGCCCGCAGCGTCTCGTTCTGCGCCAGCATCAGCGCCGGGCTGCGGACCTTCTGGATCGAGGTGGCCCAGTGCCCGTGCCAGCTGAACGTGAGCCGCTCGACCAGCGGCTGCCGGACCCGCACCATCCGGTCCAGCCACCACAGCGCCAGCGTCTCCGACCGGGCCTTGAGCTCCCGGTTGACCGCCTTCCGGGCCTCCTTGTCGTCCTTGGCCGGGCGGTCGGGCTCGTCGCCCAGGTCCGGCGGCGGGGTCGCGGCGGCGCCCGGGTCCGGGCCCGGGTCCAGCAGCGCCGCGACCGTCGCCTCGTACCCGCGTGCGGTGGCGGCCTCGACCTCGGCCCCGGTCGTCCCGAAGCCGGTCCGCCGCAGCAGCAGCGCCACGTCACTCATGACCGGCACCCTGCCGGGCCGACGTTCGAGGAAGGTCAAGCGGGGATACGTTCGGTGCATGACTGCGCTCGTCACCGGGGCCACGTCCGGGATCGGGGCCGCGTTCGCGCGGCAGCTGGCGGCCGAGGGCACCGACCTGGTGCTGGTCGCCCGGGACGTCGACCGGCTGGAGGGGACCGCGGCGACGCTGCGGGCCGCGCACGGGATCGGGGTCGAGGTGCTGCCGGCCGACCTCGCGGTCGAGGCGGCGACGGCGCCGGTGCTGGCGCGGCTGGCCGACCCCGACCGGCCGGTCGACCTGCTGGTGAACAACGCCGGGATCGGGCTGCGCGGCAAGTTCTGGGAGACGTCGCTGGCCGACCAGGAGCGGATGTTCCACCTCAACTGCACGGCCGTGCTGCGGCTCTCGCACGCGGCCCTCGGGGCGATGGTGCCGCGCGGGCGCGGCGACATCATCGTGGTCTCCTCGGTCTCCGGGTTCGCGCCGGCCGTGCGGGGTGCGTACGGGGCGAGCAAGGCGTACGCGACCGCCTTCGCCGAGTCGCTGTCCGGGCAGCTGGCCGGCACCGGCGTGCACGTGTCCGCGGTCGCGCCGGGGTTCGTGCGGACCGAGTTCCACGGGCGGGCCGGGCTGGACATGTCCCGCCAGCCCGGCTTCCTGTGGCTGGACGCGGCCGACGTCGCGGCCGCGGCGCTGCGCGACCACCGGGCCGGCAAGGTGCTCAGCGTGCCCGGCGCCCAGTACAAGCTGATCGTGGCCGCGTCCCGGCTGGTCCCGCCGTCGGTGAGCCGCCGGGCGACCGAGGCGTTCCGGCGGCGGACGCTCTAGCCCAGGATCAGCTCCGCCAGCTCGGCCCGGTGCCGGGCCGGGGAGCCGTCGAAGCTCGCGATCCACTGCGCGCGCTTGTAGTAGCGGTGCAGCGGGTGGTCCCAGGTGAAGCCGATCCCGCCCATCGACTGGATCGCGTCCTCGCAGCCGCCGACCGCGGCCCGCGCCGCCGCCACCGCCGCGCTGGCGACCGCCTCGTCCTGGGCCGGGTCGTCCACGGCCACGCACCAGGCCGCCCGGTAGGCCAGCGACCGGGCCAGCGCCAGCGCCGCGTAGACGTTGGCCAGCCGGTGCGACACGCCCTGGTACGACCCGATCGGCCGGTCGAACTGGGTCCGGGTCTTCGCGTGCTCCACGGCCAGGTCCAGCGCCCGCTGCGTCACCCCGGCGGCCTCGCAGGCCAGCAGGGCCAGGGACCGGCGCCGGACGTCGCGCAGCACCACCCCCGCGTCCGCGTCCAGCCGCTCGGCCGGGGTGCCGTCCAGCCGCAGCTCGCCCAGCCGCCGGGTGGTGTCCACAGTGGACAGCGGGTGCACGGTCTCGGGGTGGTCGGCCAGGTCGACCCGGAACAGCGTGACCCGGTCGTGCTCGCGGGCGACCACCACCGCGGTCGCGGCGGCGGCCAGGTCGGGCACCACCCGCTTGACCCCGGTCAGCCGCCAGCCGTCGACGTCGTCGTCGGCCCGGCAGGAGACCGCGCCGGCCGCGTCCCGCAGGGTCCGGGCGGCGTCGTCGGCCCAGGCCAGCGTGGCCGGCTGGGCCGGCGGGCCGCCGAGCGCGGGGCCGGCCAGCGCGACCGTGCTCAGCCAGGGCGCCGGCAGCAGCGCGTATCCGGCCTCCTCGGCCAGCACGGCCTGCTCCAGCAGGTCGAGCTCGGGGTCGAGCCAGCCCAGCTCGGTCAGCTCCGTCCACACCGCCGGGTCCCAGCCGTCGCCGTCGGCCAGCGCCGCCACCCGGTCGGCCGGGTAGCGGTCGGCGAGCCACTCCCGCGCGGCCGCCCGGAGCATCTCCTGCTCCTCGGAAAACGCGAAGTCCACTGTCTACCGTCCTAACGCGACGCCGAGCGCGCCGCTCAGCGGGACCGGGGCAGGCCGAGCACGCGCTCGGCGACGATGTTGCGCAGGATCTCCGAGGTGCCGGCCTCGATGGTGTTGCCGCGGCTGCGCAGCTGCTGGTATTGCCAGTAGCCGTTCCAGAACGCGCCCTCGCCGTTGAGCTGGCCCTCGGCCCCGAGCAGCTCCCGGGCCAGCGCGGTCAGCCGCTGGTTGGCCTCGGACCAGTGCAGCTTGGCCACCGACCCCTCCGGGCCGGGCACGCCGGTCTTCATCAGCGCGGTCAGCGAGCGGTAGTTGGTGAAGCGCAGGCCCTGCAGGTCCACGTACAGGTCGGCGATCCGGTCCCGGACCAGCGGGTCGCCGGCCGCGCCGGTCTTCTGCGCGGTGGTGACCAGCCGGCGGAACAGCGCCTCCAGCCGGGCGGTGAGCGCGAAGCCGAGGGTGCCGCGCTCGTGCAGCAGGGTGGTCATCGCGACGCCCCAGCCGCCGCCGATCTCCCCGACCACGTTGGCCACCTGCACCCGCACGTCGGTGAAGAAGACCTCGTTGAACTCGGGGTCGCCGGTGATCTGGCGCAGCGGGCGGACATCGACGCCGTCGGAGTGCATGTCGACCAGCAGGTACGTCAGCCCGCGGTGCTTCTGCGAGCCCTCCTCGGACCGGGTCAGCAGGATGCAGTAGTCGGCCACGTGCGCGTACGACGACCAGACCTTCTGGCCGTTGACCACGAACTCGTCGCCCTCGCGCACCGAGCGCGTCCGCACGCTGGCCAGGTCGGAGCCGGAGCCGGGCTCGGAGAAACCCTGGCAGAAGATCGTCTCGCCGGACAGGATGCCGCGCAGGTGGGCTTCCTTCTGCTCCGGCGTGCCGTGCGCGATGATCGTCGGCCCGGCCATGCCCAGCCCGATCACCCCGACGTGGTCGGGGGCGTCGATCCGGGCCGTCTCCTCCAGGTAGATCCCCTGGTACGTCGGGGACAGGCCGCGGCCGCCATAGTCCTTCGGCCAGGTGAGCCCCGCGTAGCCGGCGTCGAAGAGGGACCGGGTCCAGCGCCGGGCCTCGGCGAAGTCCCACCGGCCGACGTGCGGGTCGCGGTCGCCCCAGTCCGGCGGCAGCTCGGCGGCCAGCCAGGATCGCAGCTCGGCGCGGAACGCGGCCTCGTCGGGGCTGTCCCGGAAGTCCACGGCGACCTCCTTCAACGGCGTGTCCTCCCCGGCACCCTACCGGCGGGTAGCGGGGTCCGCGCCCCTACTCTCGTCGCGTGACCCACCGGGAGCAGCTCCGCAGCCTCATCACCGAGATCGCCGTCGTCCGCGGGCGGGTCACGCTGTCCAGCGGGCGCGAGGCCGACTGGTATCTCGACCTGCGCCGGGTCGCGCTGCACCACGCCGGCGGGCCGCTGATCGGCCGGGCCATGCTCGACCTCACCGCCGCCTGGTCGTACGAGGCGGTGGGCGGGCTGACGCTCGGGGCCGACCCGGTCGCGGTGGCGATGCTGCACGCGTCGGCGGCGTCCGGGGGCGCCCCGCTGGACGCGTTCATCGTGCGGAAAGAGGGCAAGGCGCACGGGCTGCAGCGGCGGATCGAGGGGCCGGACGTGGCCGGGCGCCGGGTGCTGGCGGTCGAGGACACCTCGACCACCGGATCGTCCGTGCTCACCGCCGTCGAGGCCCTGCGGGAGGCCGGCGCCTCGGTCGCCGGGGTGGCCGTGGTGGTCGACCGCGGTGCCGGCGACGCGGTGCGGGCCGCCGGGCTCGCGTACGAGTCGGTCTTCTCGCTGGCCGACCTCGGTCTGGACTAGGGCGCGGTCGTGGTGCCGCGGCGGCCGGGATGACCGGGGGCGAGCTGCCGACCGGTGGCTCGGCGCTCGGTGGGCCGGCGCTCGGTGGGCCGGCGGGGCTGGTCGTGCTGAGCGGGGTGCACGCGGTGAAGCACGCGGTGCGCTTCGGGGCCGAGCTGGAGTCGGTCGTCTCGGCCGACCCCGACGCCGCGCTGGCGCTGCTGGCGACCGTGGCGCCGGACGTGGTCCTGTCCGTGCGGCCGGTCCCGCCCGCGGAGATCGTGCGGCTCGCCGGGGCGCCGGTGGACCTGGTCGGCCTGGCCCGGCGGCCGCGCGACGTCCCGGCCGGCCCGGGGCCGGCGGTGCTGCTCGACAACCCGCGGCACCTGGGCAACCTCGGCGCGGTCGTCCGGGTCGCGGCCGGGTTCGGCGCCCGGGCGGTGTTGTCCACCGGGACGGTCGACCCGTGGCACCCGACCGTCGTCCGGGCCGCCGCCGGCCTGCACTGGGCCGTCCCCGTACGGCGGGTGACCGACGTCCCGTCCGGACTGATCGCCTTCGACGCCGACGGCGAGGACCTGCGCGGCGTGCCGATCCCGGACGACGCCACCCTCGCGTTCGGCTCCGAACGCCACGGCCTCTCCGCCGCCGTCCGCGCCCGGGCCGCCCGGGTCGTCGCCATCCCGATCCGGGACCGGGTCTCCTCCTACAACCTGGCCACGTCCGTCGCCGTCGCCCTGTACGCCTGGACCGCCCGGACAGGGGCAAGATGACGGCGTGGACATCACCGAGCTGATCCTCTCCGACCACCACGACCAGCGGCGGCAGTTCGCCATGATCGACGACGTCGACCGGGCCGACACCGAGACGCTCGGGGCGCTGTGGACCAAGCTGTCGGCGTTCCTGGAGGTGCACGCGCAGGCCGAGGAGCTGTACTTCTACCCCGAGCTGCTCAAGCTGGGCCAGCGCCGGCACGAGGACGAAGAGGTCGAGGAGACCAAGGACGCCATCGGCGACCACAACGACATCCGCGACGGCATCCTCGAGGCACGCAAGCACGACGTCGGCACCGACGGCTGGTGGTCCGGCGTCAACGCCGCCCGGCACGCCAACGACGAGCACATGGGCGAGGAGGAGCACGAGGGGCTGGCCGACTTCCGCCGCTACGTCGACCTCGACACCCGGCACCGCATCGCCGTCACCTTCGCC
>DATINN010000245.1:0-4229 GCA_035474175.1 Mycobacteriales bacterium
TGTCCAGGGCGTCGAGCCGGGTGCGGGCGTCGGCGAGCTCGGCCGCGGCCGCCGCCAGCGGGAAGTCGGGCCGGGTCGCGAGCCGGGTCGCCAGCACCGACAGCGCCAGCGGCAGCCCGCCGCAGTGCCGCAGCAGCACCGCGGTCGCGGCCGGCTCGGCCGCCAGCCGGGCGGGACCGGCGGCCCGGGCCAGCAGCTCGCGGGCGGCGTCGTCGGGCAGGGTGCCGAGCTCCAGCCGCAGCGCCCCGCGGACGGCCAGCGTGCTCAGCTCGGCCCGGCTGGTCACCAGCACCCGGCCGGCCGGCGCGCCCGGCAGCAGCGGCAGCACCTGGGCGCTGTCCGCGGCGTTGTCCAGCACGACCAGCAGCCGGCGGCCGGGGCGGCGCCGGCTGGTCGGTGACCCGGTCCAGCACGTGTCCCCGGTGCGGCGCGATGAGCCGGTCGGCCGCGTCGGCGGCATGCAGATACCAGGTCAGCAGCCGGGTCACGGCCGCGGACCGGTCCGCGGCCGGCTCCTCCGCCGCGGCCCGCTCGGCCGCGAAGAGCCGGACCAGGTCGTGCATCCGATAGCGGCCCGGTGCGGGCTCCGCGGCCAAGTGCACGGCGGTCAGCCGGCGCAGCGCCGGGCCGGCGTCGGCCCCGGCCAGCGCGCCCGCCGCCCCGGCCGACACGTCCGCGCCCCCGACCAGGCCGAGCAGCCGGAACACCCGGGCCACCGCCGGGTCCAGGGCCGCGTACGACCAGGACAGCACGGCGCGCACGCTGCTGGCGAGCTCGCCGCTGTCCAGGGCGTCGAGCCGGGTGCGGGCGTCGGCGAGCTCGGCCGCGGCCGCCGCCAGCGGGAAGTCGGGCCGGGTCGCGAGCCGGGTCGCCAGCACCGACAGGGCCAGCGGCAGCCCGCCGCAGTGCCGCAGCAGCACCTCGGTCGCGGCCGGCTCGGCCGCGAGCCGGGCCGGGCCGGCGGACCGGGCCAGCAGCTCCCGGGCGGCGTCGTCGGGCAGGGTGCCGAGCTCCAGCCGCAAGGCCCCGCGGACGGCCAGGGTGCTCAGCTCGGCCCGGCTCGTCACCAGCACCCGGCCGGCCGGCGCGCCCGGCAGCAGCGGCAGCACCTGGGCGCTGTCGGCGGCGTTGTCCAGCACGACCAGCAGCCGGCGGCCGGCCACCAGGCTGCGGTAGAGCGCGGCCCGGACGTCGGTGCCGGCCGGGATCTCCGCCGCCGGCACCCCGAGCGCGAGCAGGAACCCGTGCAGCACCGTGCCCGGGTCGGCCGGCGGACCCGCCGGGCCGAAGCCGCGCAGGTCCGCGTACAGCCGGCCGTCGGGGGCGGGCCGGGAGTGGGCCCAGTGCAGGGCGAGCGCGGTCTTTCCGATGCCGCCCGGGCCGACCAGCACGGCCAGCCCGGGGCCGGCGTCCAGGGCCGCGAGCGCATCCTCGCGGGCGGTGAGCGGGCCCGGCGCCGGCGGCAGCTGCTGCGGCACCGGCAGCGGGGCCGGCGCGGACCGCTCGCCGTCCACGGCCGCCCGCCACAGCTGCTCCCAGCCGTCGTCCCAGTCCTCCCCCAGCGCGCCGACCAGCGCGGTCAGCAGGTAGTAGTCCGGGGCCCGCTTCCGCCCCCGGAACAGGTAGTGCAGCGTGCTGCGGGGCAGCCCGGTGCGCTCCTGCAGGTCCCGGAAGGTCCAGCCGCGCCGGCGGCGGGCGGTCTCCAGCCGGCGACCGAGCTCCGGGAGCGGACCCTGCGCGGCCTCGACCGGCACCGGCGTCCCCCTGTCCGACATTGTCCGAGGTTGGCCGGAAACCATCGCACGGATGGGCCCGGCCTGGCGATGGTGCGGCTGCCGGCCGCAGGCCGCGGCCGGCGGACCGAGGAGGACCCATGCCCCTGCCGATCCGGAGCCGCCCGGCCGTGCGCCGGCTGGTCGCGACAGCCGCCGCCGCCGCGCTGACCGCCCTGTCGTTCGCCGTGCTGCCCCAGTCCGCCGCGATCGCCGGGGACGGCATCGTCGCCGGCGGCGTGTTCGTGCCCGACAACGCCGCCGTCCGGGAGGAGAACAGCTTCTACGTCAACCAGGTCGTCAACGGAGGCATCGTCACGCTGGTCAACCGGACCGAGTTCGACGCGCTCGGCTACACCAACGCGCCCATCTACGTGGTGCCGGCCGGCAGCCTCGGCACCGTGCCGTGGTGGCCGAAGAGCGGCACGATCGTGCGGGAGCGCAGCAGCCTGGCCGTCTGGCTCATCGACGGCGGCCCGAACCGCTTCTGGATCGAGAACCCGACCGTGCTGGCCGGCCTCGGCTACGCCACCGCGGACATCCGCACGGTCGCGAACGGCTCGCTCGGCGGCTTCCAGGTCGGCGACAGCATCGGGACCGGCGACCTGGCCGGCGAGGTGATCGACCCGACCACCGCGACCGCGGCGTCGTACCACAACCGCGGGACCGACAACATCGGCGTGACCTCGGCCGACGGCAAGGCGTCCTCGGTCGGCGACGTGACCTGGTATCAGGGCGGCTTCCCGTTCGGCTACCGGCACCGCGGCGAGCTGAGCCGCTCGCCCGTGGTCACCGCGCTGAAGCCGGTCACCTGCATCTGGGCCCAGGTCAAGTGGGGGTACGCCACCGGCAGCGTGAGCTTCCCGCCCAGCGCCAGCGTGGCCGGCGCCCAGGAGGTCGGGAAGTATTTCGTGAACTGCCGCAGCGGCGGCAACACCTACCCGGCCGTGATCAACCTGCGCGGGCTCTCCTTCGCCAAGGCGATGCTCAACTCGGTCACGGTCACGGTCTGCACGTCGGCCAGCAAGGCCGACGGCCCGCGCAACTGCGGCTCGCAGAAGCGCATCTACAACTGGTGACCCCGGGGTGAGAGGGCCGGGCCGGGTGGGAATGGAGGTCACATGACCGACACCGACCCGGCCCTGCCCGCGGTGGTCAATGCGGACGAGTGGCGCTCGGCCCGGCTGGCGCTCCTGGCGCGGGAGAAGGAGTTCACCCGCGCCCGGGACGCGCTCGCGGCCGAGCGCCGCCGGCTGCCGATGGAGGAGGTGGGCACGGACTACCGGTTCACCGGCGCGGCCGGCGAGGTCGGCCTGCGCGACCTGTTCGAGGGGCGGCGGCAGCTGCTCGTCTACCACTTCATGTTCGACCCGGCCTGGGACGAGGGCTGCCCGTCCTGCTCCTACCTGGCCGACAACATCGGCCACCTCTCGCACCTGCACGCGCGGGACACGACGCTGGCGCTGGTGTCCCGGGCGCCGTACGAGAAGCTGGCCGCGTACCGGGAGCGGATGGGCTGGGTCGTGCCCTGGTATTCCTCGGCCGGCAGCGACTTCAACTACGACTTCCAGGTCACGTACGACCCGGCCCGGGGCTCGACCGAGTACAACTACCGCGAGATGGGCGGCGACCCGGGCTGGCAGGGCTGGTCCGGCGAGCAGCCCGGCACCAGCGCGTTCCTGCTCGACGGCGACCGCGTCCTGCACACCTACTCGTCGTACGCGCGCGGGGGCGACCTGCTGATCGGCACGTACAACTGGCTGGACCTGACGGTCCTGGGCCGGCAGGAGGGCTGGGAGGAGCCCGCCGGCCGCTCCGACAGCCCCGAGATCATGGGCTGGCTGCGCCGCCACGACCAGTACTGATCAGGTCTCGAACTTGTAGCCCAGGCCGCGGACGGTGACGAGGTGCCGGGGGTTGGACGGGTCCGGCTCGATCTTGGCCCGCAGCCGCTTGACGTGGACGTCCAGCGTCTTGGTGTCGCCGACGTAGTCGGAGCCCCAGACCCGGTCGATGAGCTGGCCCCGGGTCAGCACCCGGCCGGCGTTGCGCAGCAGCAGCTCCAGCAGCTCGAACTCCTTCAGCGGCAGCTGCACCGCGCCGCCCTCGACAGTCACCACGTGCCGCTCGATGTCCATCCGGACCGGCCCGGCGGAGAGCGTCGGCGCGCCCGCGTCGGCGACCTCCGGGCTCTGCCGGCGCAGCACCGCGCGGATCCGGGCGACAAGCTCCCGGGGCGAGTACGGCTTGGTGACGTAGTCGTCGGCGCCGATCTCGAGGCCGACCACCTTGTCGATCTCGCTGTCCCGGGCGGTGACCATGATGATCGGTACGGCCGATCGCTGCCGCAACTGACGGCAGACCTCGGTGCCGGACAGCCCGGGCAGCATCAGGTCGAGCAGCACCAGGTCGGCGCCGGACCGGTCGAACTCGCTCAGCGCGTCCGGCCCCGTTCCG
>DATINN010000246.1:0-6008 GCA_035474175.1 Mycobacteriales bacterium
CGCGGGAACCGCATGGCCAGCCCGGAGTCCTTCTTCAGCACGCCCCAGCCGGCGGTGTGGTTGGGCGAGACGGTCAGCTCGGCGCTGAGCACCTCCATCACCAGCCCGGGCTCGAACCAGACGTCGGGCGCCTGCCGGGCGTCCACCCGGGCCGGCTTGTGGTCGCTGCGGTAGGGCGCGAGGCGCTCCGGCAGCGCGGCGATCTCGGCGTCGGAGAAGCCCGTGCCGCACTTGCCGACCGTGCGGAACAGGTCGGCCTCGGGGTCGTACGCGGCCAGCAGGACCGCCCCGTACACGCCCCGGCGGCGGCCCCGGCCGGCGAACGCGCCCACCACGGCCAGGTCGATCGTGTCCGACAGCTCGGTCCGGTAGTCCCGCTTGAGCTTGATCCAGGACCAGCCGCGGGCGCCGGCCCGGTAGCCGGCGTCCGGGCCGACCGCCTTGCACATCAGGCCCTCGCAGCCGTCGGCGATGGCCTGCTCGAAGGTCGCGTCCAGCGCCTCCGGCGTGCTGACCTCGGTCGCGGTGGTGAGCCGCAGGCCGTCGGCCGGGGTGACGGCCGCGGCCAGCCGGGCCCGCCGCTGCGGGTAGGGCAGCGGGGTCAGGTCCTCGCCGTCGGCGTAGAGCAGGTCGAAGCAGAACAGGCCGACGGGCGCGTCGTGCACGGCCTCGGCGATGCCGTGCCGGCGCCGCCGGAACATCACCTCGCCGAAGGGGTGCAGCTCGCCGGCGGCCGCGTCCCAGGCCACCGCCTCGCCCTCCAGGATGTATTCGGCCGGCCCGACACCGGCCGCCAGCGCGTCGACCACGTCCGGGAACTGGTGTCCGATCCGCTCCAGCCCGCGGGTGAACAGCTCGATCCGGCCGTCCGCGGTCCGGTGCGCCTGCACCCGGATCCCGTCGTACTTGTATTCCGCCGCGCACTCCCCGCCCAGCTTGGCCAGGATGTCGGCGGCGTCGGCCAGCCGCTGGGCCAGCATGACCCGGACCGGGTTGCCCGGGCGGACCTCGATCGCCCGGACCGCCTCGATGCCGCCGCGGGCCAGCGTCTCGGCCACCAGCCCGAGGTCGCAGCAGACGTTGTAGGCCCGCTCCAGCACCGGCCGGTCGGCCTTGCCGCCGGCGTGCACCCGGACCAGCGCGTCCAGGATCGTCGGGGTGCCGATGCCCAGCCGCAGGTTGCCGGTGACCAGGCGCAGCAGGTAGCGGGCCTCCAGCGGGGTGGCGCGGGTCAGCAGGCCGCCCAGCAGCTCCAGCTTGCGGCCCTGCGAGCCGGTGCCCTCGGCCGCGGCGACCTCGTGCAGGGTCGCGACCACGGTGCCGACCTCCAGGCCCGGGGCCCGGTCCGGCAGCAGCTTCTCGGCCGCCTCGCCCAGGTCGCCGGTCTCCCGGACGGTCGCGGCGACCGTGGCGGCGTCGAGCCCGACCGCGGTCGCGACCGCCCGGATGGCCAGCTTCTCGGCCAGGCCCAGGTCGATCCCGGCGAACGCGGGCGCGATCTGCCCCTGGCACAGCAGGCAGACCGTGCCCAGCAGGTCCTCGGGCGTCTCCGCCACCAGCGCGGCGAGCCGGTCGATGAGCACCAGCCGCCCGCTCGCCGCTTCCAGGTCCCGGTACGCCTCGGCCACCACCTCGTACTTCACGAGATCATGATGGCCCCTGACGGCTCGGGACGTCGCGGGTGCGGTGGAGCGACGGTCCCGTCCCGGCGTGGAGGGAGCGGCCCCGGCCGTCCCCCCGAAGCCGGCGCCGCTCCCCCGATCCCCGTAACCCGCGACGTCCCGGTTGCCGTCTCCCGCGGGCGCGTACAGGTTCCCGCGCCGCGGGTGCCCCCGCCTACCCCCGGATCCGGGGGTAGGCGCTGCTCCCCGCGGTCGTCCCCGCCCGGCCGGGCCGTCCTACTACCCTGACGCCCGTGGAGGCGACCGGTCTGCCCGTGGCCAAGGTCGGCACGGCCACCGGCGAGACCGTCGAGGTGGCCGACGGCGGCCGGATCGTGTTCGGCCGGGGGCCGGACGCGGACCTCGTCGTGGTGGCCGGGCGCGGCCTGTCCCGGCGGGCCGGCATGATCACCGGCCTGGACGGCGGGGTCCTGGTCACCAACATCAGCCGCACCCACGCCCTGTACGCGGTGGGCGAGGCGTACCGGATCCGGCTGCCGCGGCTGGAGCCCGGCGGCGAACCGGTCGGCGGCTGGTTCGTCCGGACCGGCACGTTCGAGGTCGGCTCGCAGGCCATGCTGGACGACGGCAGCCCGCTGCGGATCGAGATCGCCGGTGGCGCGCCGGTGCCGGGCGGCTCCGGTGACCGGCCGGCCGGGGACGCCACCCTGCTGCCGCTGCGGCTGGACCCGGACACCAAGATCTTCCTGGTCGCGCTGATGTGGTGCCGGCCCTGGCTGGTCGACCCGAGCCGGACCACGCCGCTGCCGCGCACGCCCGAGATCGCCCGGGCCGCGCTGGAGGTGACCGACGCGCACTACGAGCTGGAGCGGTTCGACTCGGACCCGGCGTTCCGGGACCGGCTCGCGGCCCGGGTCGGCGAGCACCTGAAGTCGCTGCGGCAGAAGATCGCCGAGCGGGGGCTGGTCCGGCCCGGGGTGCGGCTCTCGGACGAGGTGGCGGCCTCGGTGCTGCTGGAGTACGCGGTGATCACGCCGGCCGACCTGGACCGGCTCGACGACCCGGCCTGGTGCACGCGCCAGGAGGACCTCTGGTGGACCCGCGAGCGGTGATCAGGGACCGCCGACGCTGTACCGCGCCGGCAGGTCCTCGCCCTTCGGGTAGCTGACCACGAAGTCGTAGTCGCCGCGCGGGACCGGGCCGTCGAAGAACTCGTGGCCCTGGTTGAACGTGTAGTGGAACGTGCCTGTCCGGTCGGTCCGCATCGTGACCGGGGACCCGTGACCCTTCAGCGTGATGGTGACCTCGGTCGTCGGCGGCAGGTTGGAGCCGGACAGGACCGGGGTGGTGTCGCCGTCGCCGAACGGCTGGTTGAACGAGGCCGCGGGCGGTCCGGTGATGGGCTGCCCACCCGGCGGTGATGGCGGCGGCCCGGGTGGGCGCCCGTTCGGCGGCGGGCCCTGGCCCTGAGTCGCCGGCGGGGTGTCGTTGCCGAGCAGCAGCGCGCCGGCCGCGACCCCGCCGCCGACCAGCACGATCGCCAGCAGCGCGGCCAGCGCCAGCATCAGCCGCCGGTCCGTCGGGCGGGTCGCGCTGTGCTTCGGCTGCGCGGGTGGGGTCGCGGCCGGCGGCGTCGCGGCCGCCCGCGGCGGCGGGGTCGACGGGCCGACGACCAGGTCGGGCAGGCTCGTCGGCAGCGAGGACTGCGAGCCGAACGTGCTGTCCGCGTCGACCGCCGGCGCCAGCGCGGCCGGCGGCCGGCGACGGTGCTCCTCGATCAGCGCCAGCGCGCGCTCGGGCAGCGAGCGGGCCCCGTCCCCGTCCCCGTGCTCGAACCGCATGGTGGCCGCGATCTGGGCCAGCAGCGCCGCCGGCGTCGGCCGCCGCTCCGGGTCCCGGTCCAGGCAGGCCGCGACCGTGCCGGCCAGCTCCGGCGGCAGCCCGGACAGGTCCGGCTCCTCGGTCGCCAGCCGGACCAGCACGTCCACCGTGGTCTCGCCCTGGTACGGCGCGTGCCCGGTGGCCGCGTAGAGCAGGGTCGAGCCGAGGGAGAACACGTCGCTGGCCGGGCCGATCCGGCGGGTCTCCCGGGCCTGCTCCGGCGCCATGTACGCGGGCGTGCCCAGCGCCTCCCGGGTCGCCGTGAGCTGCACCCGCTCGACCGCCCGGGCCACCCCGAAGTCGATCACCTGCGGCCCGTCCAGGGAGACCAGCACGTTGGACGGCTTCAGGTCCCGGTGCAGCAGGCCGACGGAGTGGATCGACTCCAGCGCCTCGGCGCAGCCGGCCGCCAGCCAGCGCACGGCCGGGACCGGCAGCGGCCCGCAGGTCTCGACCAGCGTCGCCAGCGACGGTGCCGCCACGTACGCGGTGGCCAGCCAGGGCACCTCGGCCTCGGCGTCGGCGGCGACCACGGCGGCGGTGAACACGCCGCTGACCCGCCGGGCCGCGGCCACCTCGTGCGCGAACCGGTCCCGGAAGTCGGGCTCCTCGGCGTACTCGTCGCGGATCGTCTTGACCGCGACCAGCCGCCCGGCCGTGGACCGGCCGAGGTAGACCCGGCCCATCGCCCCGGCCCCGAGCCGGCCCAGCAGCGTGTACGGCCCGATGCGGGCCGGGTCCTGCCGGCGCAGCGGCGCCAGGAGCGGCCGCGGCGACGCTGTCCGGTCTGCTCCGTCGAGGATCGACACGGGCCCATGATGCCCAGTTGCGACAACAAATACAGGGCGTTTGGGTGCACCCGGATCTCGACAAACGATTGCAGGAGGTCTTAGTGTCCGCTGCAATCGTTTGTGCGCCGGTCCCACCGGTCGTCCAGCCGCGACGGCCGGTCTCGTCCGGTCGTGACGGCCGGTCTCGTCGAAGGAGACGCGCGTGGCAGCCAAGGACGTGAGCAGGCGGGCCTTCCTCGGCACCGGTGCCGCCGCCGGCATCGGGGTGGCGACCGCCTCCCTGGCCGGACCGGCGGAGGCGGCGGCGCCGTCCCACGCCCAGCCGCGGGAGTTCGTCGTGCGCGGCGCGTACGTGCTGACGATGGACCGGGCCCTGGGCGACCTGCCGCACGGCGAGGTGCACGTCCGCAACGGGCGGATCGTGGCCGTCGGCGACCGGCTGCGGGTGCACGCGCCGCGCATCGACGGCACCGGCATGGTCGTGATGCCCGGGCTGGTCGACACCCACTGGCACCTGTGGACCTCGCTCTACCGGTCGATGTCGAGCTCGTCGCCGGAGACGGCGTACTTCGCGCTCAACATCGCCAACGGCGTACGGGCGCTGCCCCGCGACCTCTACCACGGCGCCCGCCTGGGCCTGCTCGACGCCATGAACACCGGCATCACCACCGTGCACGACTGGGCCCACAACCTGCGCTCCCCCGCCCACGCCGACCAGAACCTGCAGGCGCACCGGGAGATGGGCCTGCGCGGCCGGTTCTCCTACGGGACGCCGCAGGGGCTGCCGGTCGACCAGCTCACCAACCTGGCCGACCTGGCCCGGGTCAAGCGGGAGTGGTTCGACGCCGGCCGGGTGCCGCTGCTGCACCTCGGGCTGGCCGGGCGGCCGCCGGGGCAGTCGCCGGAGTCGGTGTTCCGGCCCGAGTACGAGGCCGCGCGTGCCCTCGGGCTGCCGATCAGCTACCACGCCAACTCCACCCGGCCCCAGGGCGCGCTGCGGATGATCGGCCAGCTCGCGTCCCAGGGCATGCTCGGCCCGGACATCCAGCTGATCCACGCCCTCTACACCGACGAGGCCGAGCGGGCCGCGGTCCGGGACAGCGGCGCGTCCGTCTCGATCAGCCCGTGGTCCGAGCTGCTCATCGGGTACGGGGTGTCGCCGGTCAAGCAGCTGGTGGACAGCGGCGTGCTGCTCACGCTGTCGATCGACACGCTGCCGCTGACCGGCACGGCCGACCTGTGGTCGGTGGTGCGGCTGGCCACCGGGCTGCTGCGCGGGGAGGCCGAGCAGGAGCTGGCCGTCGGCACCCGGCGGATGCTGGAGCTGGCCACCATCGACGCCGCCCGCGGGCTCGGCCTCGGCGACGTCACCGGCTCGCTCACCCCGGGCAAGCGGGCCGACCTCATCCTGGTCCGGGTCGACGACATCGCGACCGCGCCGTTCACCGACCCGACGAACACGCTGGCGCTGGCGGCCGGGGCCGAGAACGTGGACACCGTCGTGGTCGACGGCAGGATCGTCAAGCGCGGCGGCCGACTGACCACAGTGGACCCGGACCGGATCATCCGGGAGACCACCGCCGCCCTGCACGCCCTCCTCGCCCGCTGACCCACCCACCTGACCTGGACGGCCGGCCGGTCGTCCCGGCCAGCCGTCCAGCCTCTCGTCAGCCGCAGGCGGCAGGATCTGGGCCATGACCGACATCCCGGAGCT
>DATINN010000247.1:0-14861 GCA_035474175.1 Mycobacteriales bacterium
GATGGAACACCTGGGGATCAGCGAGCGCGTCGACCTTCCGATCGAGAAGATCCCGACCCGCTGGTACAACGTCCTGCCCGACCTGCCCCGGCTGCCGGAGGAGTACATCGACAACTCCACCGGCGAGAAGGTCACCAAGGACTACATGGAGCGCCTGTTCACCAAGGCGATGGCGGCGCAGGAAAGCTCGATGGAGCGGTGGATCACGATCCCCGAGCCGGTCCGCGACGCCTACAAGCTCTGGCGGCCGACCCCGCTGGTCCGCGCCGTCGCGCTGGAGCGGGAGCTGGACACCCCGGCCCAGATCTGGTTCAAGTACGAGGCGACCTCGCCCTCGGGCAGCCACAAGCTCAACTCCGCGCTGGCGCAGGCCTACTACGCCAAGCGGGACGGGCACACCCGGCTGGTCACCGACACCGGCGCCGGGCAGTGGGGCAGCGCGCTCGCCCTGGCCTGCAAGATCTTCGGCCTCGACCTGCTGGTGTTCATGGTCCGGGCCAGCTACCACCAGAAGCCCTACCGCCGCTACCTGATGGAGACCTACGGCGCCGAGGTCCGGCCCAGCCCGAGCGACTCGACCGACTTCGGCCGGGCCCTGCTGGCCGAGTTCCCCGACCACCCGGGCAGCGAGGCCACCGCGGTCAGCGAGGCCATCGAGTGCGTGTACGCCGACGACGGCTCCCGGGTCTCGGTCGGCGCGTTCTCCAACCACAACCTCATGCACCACACGGTCATCGGCCTGGAGCTGAAGGAACAGCTGGCGCTGATCGGCCGGAAGCCGGACTACCTCATCGCCTCCGTCGGCTGCGGCTCCAACCTCGGCGGCTTCGCCCTGCCGTTCGTGGAGGACAAGCTCAACGGCGACCCGGTGACGATCCTGGCCGCCGAGCCGGAGGCCTGCGCCCCGCTGACGCACGGCGAATACCGGCTCGACTACGCCGACGCCGGCGGCCGCGGCCCGGGCGTCTACACCTACACGCTCGGCCACGACTTCGTGCCGCCGCCGATCCACGCCGGCGGCCTGCGCTACCACGGTTGCGCGCCGATCGTGGGCCTGATGCGGCACGAGGGCCTGCTGGACGCCCGGGCGTACCCGCAGACGCAGGTCTTCGACGCCGGCACCCAGTTCGCCAAGCTGCAGGGCTACCTGCCGGCGCCGGAGAGCGCGCACGCCATCCGGGCCGCCATCGACGTGGCCCTGGAGTGCAAGCGGACCGGGCAGGAGGCCACGATCGTCTTCAACTACAGCGGTCACGGCCTGCTCGACCTGGAGGCGTACGGCCGCTACAACGCCGGCCTGCTCCGGGACGTCGAGGTGGAGGACTTCTCCGCGGCCCGAGGCCTGGAAGCGGTCCCGGTATGAGGTCCTACACCACCTACGTCGACGGCCAGGACGTCGAGGGTGCCCGCTGGATCTACGTGCTGAAGGCGTCGGCCTTCCTGCGCGGGTCCCGGCCCACGTTCGCGCTCAAGCGCGCCCTGGAGCTCGGCCGCGACGTCGAGTCGACCGAGGACGTGGTCGGCCGCTGCGCGGTGTCCACGTTGGACGACAACGCGCGGGCGCTGGAGGCGGCCCGGCGGGCCAGCCGGGAGTTCCGGCTGATGCCGCAGTCGGTGCGCAGCCAGATCGTGCTGGAGTGGAACCAGGAGCTGACCCGGCGGGCCGAGGAGATGATCGAGATCTTCATGGCCGAGGGCCACCCGCGGCGGCTGGCCCAGTGGGAGCTGTCGGGCATGCTGCGCGGCACCGACGAGGCCACCATCCGCTGGTACGAGAGCCAGCTGCAGCAGACCTTCGAGCAGGACGGGCACCGGCTGGAGCTGGTCCGCAAGCCCGACGGCGTGGTCTGCGTCAACCCGCCGCAGAACGCGGCCGGCTCCAACGCCACCATGGGCATCTTCTCGCTGCTGGTCGGCAACACCCTGGTGGTGAAGGCGCCGCGGTCGGCGCCGCTCGGCGTGATGTTCATCTACCGCGAGATCCTGGTGCCGATCCTGGAGAGGCACGGCGCGCCGCCCGGGACGGTCAACCTCATCTGCGGCAACACCGCCGGCATCCTGGACAGCTGGATCGCCAGCCCGCTGGTCGACGCGGTCGTGTTCTTCGGCGACAGCGCGGCCGGGCTCAAGATCGGCCAGGACTGCCTGGCCGCCGGCAAGAAGGCGGTCCTGGAGCTGGCCGGCAACGACGGCTTCATCGTCTGGAAGGACGCCGACCTCGACGCCGCCGCCCGGGCCCTGGAGGAGACCTTCTACGGCTCCA
Source organism: Mycobacteriales bacterium (assembly GCA_035474175.1). GTDB lineage: Bacteria > Actinomycetota > Actinomycetes > Mycobacteriales > CADCTP01 > CADCTP01. The sequence goes on from DATINN010000247.1 coordinate 2,264, forward strand.
GCCAGATCTGCATGGTCCCGAAGTACGCGGTCGTGCACCCGGACGTCGCCGAGCAGTTCCTGGAGATCTTCCTGGACCGGGTGTCCCGGCTGGCCCCCGGCTACCCCGAGGACCCGGAGGTGCTGCTGAGCCCGGTGCTCAAGGTGGACAAGTTCTTCGACTACCTGGCCGAGGCCAAGGGCCGCGGCGCCGAGCTGCTCTGCGGCGGCGAGCGCGTCGACGTCGAGGGCGAGACGTCCACCACCGGGATGTTCTTCCAGCCGACGGTCGTGCGGGTGGACGGGTTCGAGCTGGCGGCCACGCTGTCCTGCGTACGGGAGGAGACGTTCTTCCCGATGATCCCGATCGTGGTGCCCGAGGACGGGTCCGACGACGAGCTGCTGGACGCGGCGATCGGCTTCCTCAACACCAACCGGTACGGCCTGCGCAACTCGATCTGGACCACGGACGACGCGGTCGCCCGCCGGTTCGCCGACGACGTGGTCACCGGCGGGCAGCTGAAGATCAACGACTCCCACATCGGCTTCGTCCCGATCCTGGCCACCCACGGCGGCACCGGCCTGACCGGCGGCCCGTACGGGGAGCTCAACTACGCCGGGCTGCACACCTCGCACCTGCAGGGGATCTCCTGGGGCGACGGGGACCCGCGGCCGCTGGACCCGCGGACGCTGGTCGGCGAGCCGGCGCCGGTCCGCGAGAGCGTGGGGAGCTGAGCGATGGCCTCCCACGCCGACGGCACGCACTACGACGTCATCATCGTCGGGGCGCGCTGCGCCGGGTCGTCGCTGGCGACGCTGCTGGCCCGGCAGGGCCTGCGGGTCGCCGCGGTCGAGGCGGCGACGTTCCCCAAGACGACGCTGTCCTCGCACCTGATGGAGGCCGACGCGCTGCTGTTCCTCAAGCGGCTCGGCGTGCTGGACTCGGTCCGGGCCACCGGAGTCCGGTTCATGCGGTCGCTGGACGTGCGGCTCAACGACGCCCGCTGGGTGTCGAAGTTCCCGCTGCGCTTCGACGACGTCGGCGGGGCCGCGTTCCTGCGCCGGCACCTGCTCGACTCGATCCTGGCCGACGCCGCCATCGCGTCCGGGGCCGACATCCGCTTCGGCACCAAGGTCGTGGAGCTGCTCTGGCAGGACAAGCGGGTCTGCGGCGTGCGGGTGGTCCGCGACGGCGTCGCCGCCCGGCTGTACGCGCCGCTCGTGGTCGGGGCGGACGGGCAGCGCTCGACCGTCGCGTACATGGCCGGGGCGCGCAAGTACAACGTCAACCCCAACGAGCGGTCCTACTACTTCACCTTCTTCGAGGGCGCGACCGCGGCGTCCGCGGACACGTTCGTCTTCCACCGGTGGGGCGACCGGATGGTCTGGGGCGGCCCCGCCGACAGCGGGCTGTTCCTGGTCGGCGTCTCGCCCGAGCAGCACGAGCGGGAATACTTCCGCACCAACACCGAGCGCGGCCTGCTCGCGCACCTGCGCTCCTGCCCGCCGATGGCGGCGGCGCTGGGCGACGCCACGGTGGCGACGAAGATCTCCGGCATCCGCAAGTTCGACGGCTACTTCCGGCAGGCGTCCGGCCCGGGCTGGGTGCTGGCCGGGGACGCCGGCCACTTCAAGGACCCGTCCGTGGGCCGGGGGATCGGCGACGCGTTCCTGCAGACCGAGGCGCTGGCGCCGGCGATCGTGGCCGGTCTGGACGGCACGTTCCGGCTGGAGGAGTCGCTGCGGCGCTGGGGTTCCTGGCGGGACAGGTACTTCGAGGGCCACTACTACCTGGCCACCACGCTCGGCCGGTCCGGCACGTTCCCCTCGATGGTGCCGGAGGCGGTGAAGCGGCTGGCGCGGCGCGGCGAGCTGGACCGGTTCTTCGACCTGTTCAGCCACCGGGCCCAGTACGACGACGTCTTCCCGCTGACCGAGGTGGCGGCGACGACGGGCCGGATGGTGCTGACCGGCGGCACCAAGCGGGTGCCGCTGGTCCGCGAGGCGATCACCCTGCTGGCCCGCGAACCCCGGCGCCGCTGGGTCCGCCGCCGCCCCGCGCTGGCCCCGACCGACCTGACCGCGGCCCCGTCGGACCGGCTGCGCGCCGACCCCGACGCCGGCGACGGGCTCCCCGTCCCGGCACCCCACGAGACAGCTGCCACGAGCGGCGGGCCGGGTGCGGACGGGATCACCACGAGTGATCCCGCCGCACCCACCACCGCCCTGGTCACGGACGGGAGCCGGTAATGGACCACGGACCCACGCTGCGGCACGTCACCGACGAGCCGCGGATGGAGGCCGACGCGATCGTGATCGGCGCCGGCCTGGCCGGCCTGACCGCGACCCGCGAGCTGCGCGAGGCCGGCTGGACCGTGCGGCTGCTGGAGGCGCGCGAGCGCGTCGGCGGCCGGCTGAAGGGCTACGGCCTGGCCAACGGTTCCGCCGTCGACCTCGGCGGTGAGTACTTCGGCGACAAGAGCACGATGATCGCCGAGACGGCCCGGTCGGTCGGCGTGGCCGGCTTCCGGACGTACGACGACGGCCGCCGGATCACCTACGTCAACGGCAAGCGGCACGAGTACACCGGGCTGTTCCCGTTCAGGATGGGGCCGGCCGTGCTGGCCGACTTCGGCCAGGCCGTGCTGCGGATCGAGCGGCTGGCCAAGACCGTCCCGCCGGACGCGCCCTGGACCGCGAAGAACGCCGAGTGGCTGGACAGCCAGACGTTCTGGTCGTGGATGCGGCGCAACGTGCGCACCAGCGCCGCCCGCTCCTTCCTGACCATGGTGATCGAGGCGGCGTACTGCGCGAAGCCCGCGGACCTGTCCCTGATGCACGTCCTCTACTACGCCAACGCCTCCGGCGGCTTCCGCTACCTGCTGGAGATCAGCGGCGGGATCCAGCGCTACCGCTTCGACGGCGGCGCGCACAGCATCCCCAACCGGCTCGCGGCCCGGCTGCCGGAGGAGGTCCGCGTCGGCGCCGCCGTCCGCAGGATCGAGCAGCGCGGCGACTCGGTGATCGTGTCCGGGCCGGGCTTCACCGCCCGGGGCCGGTTCGCCGTGGTCGCCGTCCCGCTCACCCTCTCCGGCCGGATCGAGTACGCCCCGGCGCTGCCGGGCTACCGCGACCAGCTGACCCAGCGGCTGCCGGCCGGCTCGGCCATGAAGTGCCTGGCCGTGTACGACGACCCGTTCTGGCGCGCCGACGGCTTCAGCGGCCAGATCACCAGCGACGACGGTCCGTTCCGGGTCGCCTTCGACACCTCGCCGCGGGACGGCAGCCCCGGCGTCATGTCGGCCTTCGTGACCGGCTCGGCCGCGCGCACGCTGACCCGGCTGCCCCGGGCCGAGCGGCGGGCGGCGGTGCTGGAGGGCCTGGTCCGCGGGCTCGGACCGCGGGCCGGCAAGCCGGTCGACTTCGTCGAGCAGAACTGGCTGGACGAGGAGTTCACCCGCGGCTGCTACCACGGCTTCGCCCCGCCCGGCGTCTACACCGCGTACGGGCCGGCGCTGCGGGTGCCGATCGGCCGGATCCACTGGGCCGGCACCGAGACCGGCGTGCACCAGCTCGGCTCGATGGGCGGCGCGGTCGACTCCGGCCGCCGGGTCGCCCGCGAGCTGGTCGCCCGCCGCGCCGACGAGAAGGCCCCGCTCAACGGTCTCGCGGCGGTGTCCGGCCATGCCTGAGGCCCCGCTGCTGATCGTCGGCGGCTACGGGCTGGTGGGGGAGCAGGCCGCGCGCACCCTGCGCGCCCGGCACCCCGACCTGCCGATCCTGCTGGCCGGCCGCACGCCGTCCAACGGCGCCGCGCTGGCCGAGGAGATCGGCGCGGAGACGGTCGCGATCGACGTGTCCACAGTGGAACCCCTGGCCGCGCTGGAGGTCAGGCCGGCCGCGATCCTCGCGGTGGTCAGCGACCCGCACGACCACCTGCTGGTGGACGCCATGCGCCGTGGCATCCCGTACGCGGACGTCAACCGGGCCGGGCACGCCGGCATCCTCGACGTCACCGTGGCCGCGGCCCGGGAGCGGCCGGCCGCGCCGGTGCTGCTGTCCGGCAGCTGGCTGGCCGGGCTGTCGGCGCTGCTGGCCGCGGCGGCCGCGCGCGAGCTCGGCACGGTCGAGCGGATCGACCTGACCGCACTGTCCTCATCGGACGACCGGGTCGGCCCGGACTCGTGGGGTTTCAGCGAGCGGCTGGCCTGGCCGTACTACGCCATGCGGGACGGGAAGCGGACGCCGACCCACCCGATGACGACGCTGCTCGACGTGCGCTGCGCCGACGGGGTCGAGCGGCCGGCGGCGCTGATCGGCACGCTGGAGCAGACCACGCTGCCGGTCACGCTGGACGTGCCGACGGTCGAGACCCGGATGGCGCTGATGAGCCCGGCCTCGCTCTACGCGCTGGTCGGCCTCAAGCGCACCGGCGCGCTGCGCGGGCTCACCCGCCCGGCGCTGGCGGGCGTGCGGACCGCGCTGCTGCAGCGGCCCGGGACCGGCGACTGGGCCGGCCTCACCGTCACCGCCCGCGGCACCGACCGCTCGGTGCGCATCGACGTGCTGGACACCCGCGGCCAGGCCCACCTCAGCGGGCTGGGCGCGGTCGCCGCGGCCGAGCGGGTGCTGGCCGGCGGCCTGCCGGCCGGGATCTCGTTCCCGGAGCAGGCCGCGGAGCCCGCGGCCGACCTGGAGCTGCTGCGCCAGGCCGGCGTCATCGTCCGTACGAACGGATTCTCCGAGCAGCTCCGGTCCACCCGAGAGGAAGTCGTCGTCCCATGACCAGAGGCACCACGCCGGCGCTGGCGCTCGTCGCGCTGCGGGCCGTCGGCAGCACCGCGTTCCTGGCGCCCGGGCTGGGCGCGAAGACCTTCGGCGTCCCCGCCGACGCCGAGGGCAACTACCTGGTCCGGCTGTTCGCCGCCCGCAACGTCGCGCTGGCCGGCGGCCTGCTGGTCAGCCGGGGCGAGGCCCGCCGGCTGTTCCTCAAGGCCGGCGTCGTCTGCGACGTGCTCGACATCGCGGCCGGGCTGCTCGGCTACCGCGAGGGCAAGGAGGCGAAGTCGGCCACCGTCGACACCGGCGCCTCGCTGGCCGCCACCGCGCTCGGCGTGACCGCACTGCTGCTCCAGGGGCCGAAATGACCGCGACCATCCCGGCCGCCGGCGCCACGACGGCGCCGGTCGACCGCACCGACAAGGTCTGCGTGATCGGGGCCGGCTCCGCCGGCATCGCGATGTGCCGGTCGCTGAAGATCCGCGACATCCCGTTCGACTGCTACGAGCGCCGCTCGGTCATCGGCGGGATCTGGCATTACCCGTCCGACGGCGGCCCGAGCCCGGCGTACCCGTCGCTGTTCGCCAACACCTCCAAGACCGTCATGCAGTTCCCGAGCTTCCCGATGCCGGCGGACATGCCGGACTACCCGCACCACAGCCAGGTCGCCCGCTACTTCGACGACTACGTCGACCACTTCGGGCTGCGGGAGCACATCCAGTTCGGCACGGACGTGGTCCGGGCCGAGCCCGCCGACGGCGGCGGCTGGCTGGTCGCCCTCGGCGACGGCTCCGTCTTCCGCTACCAGGCCGTCCTCGTCGCCTCCGGCGGCCGGCACGGCACCCGCGCGTACGGCCGCTACGAGGGCGAGTTCACCGGGCGCGAGCTGCACTCGATGGACTACGCCGGGCCGGAGGAGTTCGCCGGCCAGAAGGTCGTCGTGATCGGGCTCGGCGCGACCTCGGCCGACATCGCCACCGAGGTGTCCCGGGTGGCCGCGGCCACCCATCTCTCGGTCCGCACCGGGCACTACGTGGTGCCGAAGATCCTCGAGGGCGGCCCGATCGACAAGCTCTCGCCGTTCATGAAGAAGCTGTCGGTCGAGCAGCGCCGCCCGCTGGTGACGCTGATGATCAAGCTGGTGCACGGGCACATGTCCGCGTACGGCCTGCCCGACCCGCCGTACAAGGTCGGGCAGGGGCCGCTGGTCTCGACCAGCGAGCTGCTGCCGGCGATCGTGCACGGGCGGATCACCCCGGAGCCGACGATCGCCTCCGTGCAGGGCAGGACGGTCACCTTCGCCAACGGCGACGTGGTCGAGGCGGACGCGATCATCCACTGCACCGGCTACTCGATCTCCTACCCCTTCCTGGCCGACACGATCGTGGCCGACGGGGACGAGGCCCCGGCGCTCTACCACCAGGTCGTGCCGCCGGAGACCGAAAACCTCTATTTCATTGGGTTGCTGCACTCGATGATGTCGCTGATGCCGCTGGCCGAGGCCCAGGCCGAGTGGGTCGGCGACCTGCTCACCGGCGCGGTCGCGCTGCCGGAGCGGGGCGAGCTGTGGGCCGGCATCCGCAAGGCGCGGCGCCGGCAGGACAAGCGGTTCTTCGACTCCTCCGGCCACCTGCTGGTCGACCCGAACGAGTACCAGCGGCTGCTCGAGGCCGAGCGGACCAAGCACGCGACGAGCGCGGGTGTCGCCACGGCATCCCACCCGAAGGGATGACCCCGATGGTTGCCATCGCAGGCGAGCAGGCCCGGCGGACCACGATCCCCGGCTCGCTCCGGAGCACCACCGCCGCGCGGATGCTGCGCGGCCAGTTCGACCCGCAGCGGGTGCCGCTGCTCAAGCCGGTCAACTGCGGCCTGATGGCGCAGCTCGCGGCCGAGAAGCACGGCCGGGTGCCGATCTACCTCGATCAGCCGTTCACCTGGGACCCGCAGCAGCGGGTCGAGCTGGACTACGTCGAGGTGGCCACGCTCATCGAGCAGATGTCGGCCGCCTTCAAGGCCGCGGGCGTGCAGCGCTGGGACCGGGTCGCGATCGTCAAGACGCCGAACTACGACGTGCAGTCGATCGCCTGGGCCGCGGCCCGCCTCGGCGCCGTCCCGGCGCTGCTGTCGGCCCGGCTCGACCCGGACATCCTCAACATCCTGCTGCAGCGCCTGCAGGCCAAGTTCATCGTCACCGACCCGGAGATCGCCCGGTACGTCGGGCTGGACCGGGCCAAGCTGGCGGCCCTCGGCCTGACCGCGATCGCGCCGATCGACGGCGGCATCCCGATCGAGGACCTGTGGGGCGGCCCGATCCCGCCGGCCCGGCCGCTCAAGGACGACGAGCCGATGATGATCACGCACACCTCCAGCACCACCGGGGTGTCGAAGATGGCGGAGGCGTCGACCAAGGGCAGCTCGTTCACCGCCTTCATGGAGTCGGTGTTCCCGTTCGTGCACAACCGCGACGACCTGTTCGCCAGCGTGATCTCGCACGTGCACATCCGCGGCGCGGTGACCCAGATGGGCTCGATGTCGCGCGGCACCCCGCTGCTCGGCATCGGCCGCCCCGACGACGACACGATCGTGCGGCTGTTCAGCCGCTACCGCCCGACGATCGCCGAGGCCCACCCGAACGCGTTCATGGGCTGGGAGGAGCTGATCGACGACCCGGCCGAGCCGTTCTCCAGCGTGCGGGTCTTCTTCAACACCTTCGACGCCATGCACCCGCGCACCATCCGGCGGCTGCTGGACGCCTCCCGCCGCAAGAACCCGGTCTGGCTGCAGTGCTACGGCATGACCGAGACGCAGGTCGTCACGATGCGGGCGTACACGAAGAAGTCGGCCGCGCGCGAGGGCGGCGGCGACTCCCGCAGCGTCGGCTGGGAGGTGCCCGGCGTCCGGGTCCGGATCGCCGACCCGGCCACCGGCAGGAAGCGCAAGGACCAGAGCGAGCCCGGCATGATCCAGGTCAAGACGCCGGCCCGGTCGCTGTCCTTCGTCGGCACCCCGGAGAAGTTCTCCGAGCGCCGGCACGGCAAGTGGCTGGACACCGGCGACTGGGGCCGCCGCGGCCGCTGGCACCAGCTGGAGGTGCTGGACCGGGTGGCCGACCGGATCGAGGGCGTCGAGAGCTGCCTGTGGATCGAGGACGTGCTGCTGGAGCGGATCCCGGACGCGGAGGAGATCGTGGTCGTCCCGGACGAGCACGGCAAGCCGGTCGCGGTCGTGTGCATGCGCGACGGCAAGCGGCTCGACGCCGCGACCTGGCAGAAGGCGTCGGCCGGGATCACCGGCCTGGGCGACCCGTTCGAGGTCAAGCCGGGCGACCTGCGCCGGACCGCGACGGTCAAGGCCCGCCGCTACCTGCTCACCGAGATGATCAAGAACGACGGCCGTACGGAGCTGGTCAGCCCCGAGGTCGTCCTCCGCGACGGCGCGTAGGGGAGGGGCCGTGCAGGACATCAGCGCGAACCCCTCGATCGACGCCGACGTCGTCGTGGTGGGTGCCGGCTTCGCCGGCATCATGGCCGCCCGCGAGCTGAAGCGGGCCGGGAAGACCGTGGCCCTGCTGGAGGCCCGGGACCGGCTCGGCGGCCGCTCGTACAGCCGCTCGATCGGCGAGGGCAAGGTGGTGGAGCTCGGCTGCGAGTTCTACAACCGCGACAACTCGCTGTCGGCCGAGACCGCCCGCTCGGTCGGCATCGGCTCGCAGAAGGTCTACGACACCGGCCACAAGCTGATGGACGACGGCGAGAAGCTGATCCGCTGGAAGGGGATGCTGCCGAAGCTGAGCCCGCTCACGCTGGCCGATTTCGGGCAGGCCCTGCTGCGGATCGAGCACATGCGCAAGGAGGTGCCGCAGGAGGCGCCCTGGGACGCGCCGCACGCGACGCAGTGGGACGGCGAGACCGTGGCGTCCTGGATGCGCCGCAACCTGCGCACGGCCAAAGCCAGGACGCTCATGCGGGTCATGATCGAGGCCGGGATGGCGGCCTCGCCGAGCGAGATCTCCCTGCTGCACCTGCTGAACTACGCCAACGGCACCGGCGGCTTCAAGGCCATGACCCAGGTGACCGGCGGCACGCTGGAGAACCGCTTCGACGGCGGCTCGCACCGGGTCGTCATGACGCTGGCCGAGTCGGTCGCGGCCGAGACGTACACGGGCGCCGTGGTGCGGCGGATCGCCCGGCGCGGGGACCTGGTGACGGTGAGCGGGGCCGGGTTCACCGCGACGGCCCGGCGGGTCGTGGTCGCGGTGCCGGTGCCGCTGGCCGGCCGGATCGACTTCGACCCGGTGCTGCCGGCGTACCGGGACAAGCTGACCCAGCGGCTCACGATGGGCTCGGCCATCAAATACCTGGTCCTCTACGACGAGCCGTTCTGGCGCGCGGACGGGCTGACCGGGATGGCGACCAGCCCGACCGGCCCGGTCCGGGCCACGATCGACTCCTGCCCGCCGGACGGCACCCCCGGCGTGCTCACCGCGTTCGTCACCGGGCCGGCGGCCCGGGAGGTCGGGCGGCTGACCGCGGCCGAGCGGCGGGAGCTGGTGCTGCGCGAGCTGGTCCGCTTCTTCGGCCCCCGGGCCGGCCGCCCGTACGACCTGATCGAGCAGAACTGGCTGGCCGAGGAGTTCACCCGCGGCTGCTACCACGGCTACGCCCCGCCCGGCCTCTACACCGAGTACGGCGGCGCGCTGACCGAGCCGGTCGGGCGCATCCACTGGGCCGGCGCGGAGTCGGTGCCGGTGGAGTACGGCTCGATGTCCGGGGCGATCCACTCCGGCCTTCGGGTCGCGAAGGAAATCCTGACCCTCGAGGAAGACTCCCGGATTGGACGAGGCCATGTTCCTGTCGGCACACATCGCTGAGGCCAGCACGACCAGGGCCGCGGCCGCGCTGCGGTCCACGCCCGACCCGGCCAAGATCCCCGGGATGCGCTACGCGCAGACCTGGATGACCGCCTCGCTGCGGACCGGGATGCTGCCCTCGCTCGCGATCAGCGGCATGATCATGATCGCGGCCTGGGACGAGGACGAGGCGCTGGACCGCTTCCTGGACCACCCCAAGGCCCGGCCGTACGCGGACGGGTTCCGGGTCCGGCTGGAGCCGGCCCGCAGCATCGGGCAGCTGCCCGGGCTGCCGGAGCTGCCCCGGCAGGAGCGGCCGATCGGCGACGGGCCGGTGGCCGCGTTCACCACCGGCCGGGTCCGGGCCAACCGGATGCTGCCGTTCCTCAAGGCGGCGGGGGCGGCCGAGCGGGACGCGGCCACCCACCCCGGCATGATCATCGGCGTCAACCTGATCCGGCCGCCGCTGATCATCGGCACGTTCTCGCTGTGGCGCAGCGTCAAGGAGATGCGGCAGTACACGCTGGGCAGCTACCCCGGCGGGCACGCCAAGGCGGTCGCGGCCGACAAGGAGAAGCAGTTCAACCACGAGATGTTCTTCTCCCGCTACATCCCGTACGCGGCGGAGGGGCAGTGGCACGGCAGCAACCCGCTGCCGGGGCTGGAGCCGGCCCCGGTCGCGCTGCCGGCGCCCCGCAACGGCCGGGTGTTCTCCCGGGCCGGGCGGCGCTGATGGCGCACACGATCGACCTCTCGGCCGGGCCCGTCGCGGACGAGGACACCGGTGGCGACGGGCCGGTGCTGCGGCAGCCGGAGATCCGCCGGGACACCGTCCGGGTGCTGCGCTCGATGGCGGCCCGGCGCGACCTGATGACCGAGGCGGCCGCGGCGCTGCCCGGCTTCGACCGGCCGGCGCTGGTGGTCTGGGCCGAGGGGGACCGCGTCATGCCGCCGGCGCACGGGCGCCGGCTGGCCGAGCTGCTGCCGCAGGGACGGCTGGTGGAGATCGCGGACAGCTGCACGCTGATCCCGCTCGATCAGCCCGCCGCGCTGGCCGAGGCGATCCGCAAGCGTTAGCCGACCCGCCGCTACAGTCCCGATACGTGCGGTCCCACCGTGCCCGCATCCTGCACCCCGCCGGGCTGGCGGTAGGTGCGACCGCAATTTATGATGTTTCAAGTATCTCCGCCGCGGCGCCCGATCCGCATTCGGCATTGCGCCGAAAGAATCATCGGGCACGCACCCGGACGGTCGCCCCGCAAATGAGGGCCCCAATTTTCGGCACCACGGCATTGGACCAATTGGGGAGGTCCGCCGAACCATTCCGGGACAGACTTCGTACCGTTCCTCCGGTGCGGGTCCCGGGCTGTCCGGTCCGCTGACGGTCCCGGGATCTCTGGCCAGATCCCGGATCGCCGTCGGCAATGTCGACCGGCCCGGCTCCCCGGAGGGCGTGCCCGACCACCGCAGCCGGCGGTGGGACACAACAGACGCCTCGCCGCGTCCGGCCCCGGCAGTTCCGTTGCCGCCGGCCGGACCGAGCGCGTCGACATACGCCCCATGCTGACCGCCACCACCCGGGGACCTAGGGAGAAACCGGGTGGGTCGGGGGTGGTCAGCGCCAGGGCTGCGCGCGTCGCGGCGCCGAGCGCAGCTCGACTATCACGCCAACTGGAGGTTGGTCTGATGTCCGATGCAACAGAGGTGGACGAACGCCCGGGGATCTCCCGGCGCAACGTCCTGAGGGCCGGCGCGGTGGGGATCGCCGCCGTCGGTGTCGGAGCCGGGAAGGTGCTCATGCAGCCCTCCCTGGAGAACCGGGGACTGCTGTCCCCGGACGGTGTGTTCGAGGCCGGGTCGATCGCGATCGCGGACTCGATCTACATCGAGGCGTTCCCGAACAGCCCGCTGATCCTGCACCCGTTCACAGATCCGCTGGTCATCCCGCCGGCGGCGACGCCGGTGCCGGCCTCGGAGTACACCAACTGGGCGCAGCCCCCGGGTCCCGGGCTCGGCCAGCAGAACTCGTTCGGCAACGAGACGCACCAGCTGTGGCCGAGCGCGATCGGGTATCCGGACCCGATCGTCTACAAGTTCGACCTGCTGGTCCGGCAGCACTCGTTCACGACCTCGCAGGTGCTGCCGATCAACGCCCTGGGTCAGAACGTCCCCTCCTACGACGCGGCCGGCAACACCTACCCGGCCGGCACGGTCCGGACGCTGCCGGCGAGCACGATCTACGGCTTCAACGGCACGTTCCCCGGCCCCCGCATCAACGCCGAGTACGGCAAGCCCTGCCAGGTGCGCTTCGAGAACCACCTGGACGAGAACCCGCTCAACCTGGACCGGCAGGACTTCGGCTCGCCCGACTACTCGTTCCTGACCCACCTGCACAACGGGCACACGGCGCCGGAGTCGGACGGCAACCCGCACTACTCGATGCTGTTCGGCCCGCACGACCACGGTTACCCGGTGCAGAGTTTCGTCGACAACCTGTACCTGAACTGGCCGGCCGGGAACGACGACCGGGAGAAGCAGTCGTTCTTCTGGTTCCACGACCACCGGATGGACCACACCGGGTCCAACGTCTACAAGGGAATGGTCGGGCTCTACCCGATCTACGACCCGAAGAACGGCACCGACGACGGCGACGAGTCGACCGGGCTGCACCTGCCCGGGGTCCGGACCAACCACGCCGACGGTTCCTTCGACGTGGACTACGACATCCCGCTGGCGCTCTACGACTGCCGGCTCGACGACGGTGTCACCACGCACAAGGACATCCACGACCAGCAGGGCGAGTTCCCGGCGGCCGGCAACCCGCGGACGCACAAGGAGTGGTGGGGGAAGACGTTCTACAAGCACTTCCCCAACCACGGCTTCGTCGGCGACATCTTCACCGTCAACGGCACGGCATACCCCGTCATGGAGGTGAAGAGGCGCAAGTACCGCTTCCGCGTCCTCGACGCCTCGGTGTCGCGCATCTACG
>DATINN010000248.1:0-10801 GCA_035474175.1 Mycobacteriales bacterium
GAGACCGTGGCCGCCTCGCTGGCTGCGGCCGAGCCGCGGGAAGGCCGGGTGCTGCTGTCCGGCTCCGCCATCGGCTGGTACGGCGACACGGGCGACACCGCGGTCGACGAGACCGCGTCGGCCGCCGGCGACTTCCTGGCCGAGGTCACCCGCCGCTGGGAGGCCGCGACCGAGCCCGCCGCCGAGGCGGGCGTCCGGGTGGCTCTGCTGCGGACCGGGCTGGTCTGCGGACGCGGCGGGCTGCTGGGCAAGCTGGTCCCGCTGGTGAAGCTGGGCGTCGGCGGGCCACTGGGCTCCGGACGGCAGTGGTGGTCGTGGATCTCGCTGGCCGACGAGGTCGGTGCGATCCAGCACCTGCTCACCCACGACGTGCGCGGCCCGGTCAACCTCACCGGCCCGGCGCCGCTGACCAACCGCGACTTCACCAAGGTGCTGGGCCGGGTGCTGCACCGGCCGGTGATCGCGCCGCCGGTGCCGGCGGCGGTGCTGCGGGTCGTGGTGGGCGAGTTTGCGGACGTGGGCATCGTGGCCGGGCAGCGGGTGCTGCCGCGCGTGCTGGAACGGACCGGCTACCAGTTCCGCCACGACACGGCGGAGAAGGCGCTGCGCTGGGCCACGGGTGCTGCGAAGTAGCCCCGAGAAGGCGTCGGACATGGCGGCGACGCTAGGCAGGATTGCGCCGCGGCGCATCTCGCTGTCCACAGGCGACACCGTCATCCACAGATCGCGAAGTCGCGCTTCCCGCCGGTCCGGCCGTCGGTAGCGTGTCCGCCGTGGAGATCCCGAGCGAAGCCGAGACCGTGGTGGTCGGAGCGGGCCTGGCCGGCCTGGCCGCCGCCCGCCGGCTCGCCGCGGCCGGCGCCGACGTCCTCGTGCTGGAGGCGGCCGCGACGGTCGGCGGCCGGGTCGCCACCGACGTGGTCGACGGGTTCCTGATCGACCGGGGCTTTCAGGTCTACAACACCGCCTATCCCGAGTCGGCCCGGGTGCTCGAGCACGACCTGCTCGACCTGCGGGCGTTCACCCCGGGCGCGCTGGTGCGGGTCGGCGACCGGCTGCACCGGGTGGCCGACCCGCGGCGGCGCCCGCTGGCCGCGCCCGGCACCGTGCTGGCGCCCATCGGCTCGCCCGCGGACAAGGTCCGGCTGGCCCTGCTGGCCGGGCAGGACGCGCTGCTGCCGGCCGGCCGCCTCACGGCCCGGCCCGACACGACGACGTACGAGGCCCTGCGCGCCCGCGGCCTGTCCGACGCCCTGATCGACCGGTTCCTGCGGCCGTTCCTGGCCGGCGTGTTCCTGGAGGACGAGCTGACCACGTCGAGCCGGTTCTTCGACCTGGTCTGGCGCACGTTCGCGCGCGGCTCGGTCTGCGTGCCGGCCGGCGGGATGCGCCGGATCCCGGAGCAGCTCGCCGCCCGGCTCCCGGCCGGCACGGTGCAGCTGGGCGTCGAGGTGCACGGTGTCCGGCCGGGTGAGGTCGCCACCGACCGGGGCCCGATCCGGGCCCGGTCGATCGTCGTCGCGACCGATCCCGCCACCGCGGCGACGCTGCTGCCGGCGCTGACCGCCCCCCGGATGAACGCGGTGACCACCGTCTACCACGCCGCGCCCGAGCCCCCGGTGACCGAGCCGACACTGGTCCTCGACGGTGAGCGCAGCAGCCCGGTCGTCAACACGGTGGTGCTGACGGAGGCCGCCCCGACCTACTCCCCGGACGGCCGGGCCCTCATCTCCTCCTCCGTCCTGGGCACCGACCCACCGGACGAGACCCGGCTGCGCATCGAGCTGGAGCGGCTCTACGGAGTGTCCACTTCGGACTGGGAGACCGTCGCGACGGTGCGGGTGCCGGGCGCGCTGCCGGCCGCGCCGCCGCCGCTGTCGCTGCGCCAGCCGGTCGACCTCGGCGACGGGCTGTACGTGGCCGGCGACCACCGGGACACCCCATCCATCCAGGGCGCCATGGTGTCGGGACGGCGGGCCGCGACCGCGGTGCTGCGAGCACGGCGGACGGAGCGGACATGAACATCCTGGCCACCTCGGGCGGCTTCCGGCCGGGCCGGCGGACGGCGATCACGGTCGGACCGATGATCGAGTTCGCCCTGGAGCTGGCCGGATCGCCGCAGCGGCCGAAGTTCTGCTACGTCGGCACCGCGCTCGGCGACAGCCCGACCGTGACCAAGGCCGTGTACGACGCCTTCCTCGGGCGCGACGTGCAGGTGTCCGGGCTGGCGGCGTTCCCGATGCCGTCGGTGGACGACGTCCGCGGTCACCTGCTGGCCCAGGACGTGGTCTGGGTCGGCGGCGGCAGCGTGGCCGGGCTGCTGGCGATGTGGCGGCTGCACGGCTGGGAGGAGATCTTCCGCGAGGTGTGGGAGGCCGGCGTGGTGCTCGGCGGAGTGTCGGCCGGCTCGCTGTGCTGGCACATCGGCGGCACCACCGACTCCTTCGGCCCCGAGCTGCGGCCGGTGACCAACGGCCTGGCGCTGCTGCCCTACTCCAACGGCGTGCACTACGACTCGGAGGAGCAGCGGCGGCCGCTCTACCACCAGCTGATCGCGGACGAGGTGCTGCCGGCCGGGTACGCGACGGACGACGGCGTCGGACTTCACTACCGCGGCACCGAGCTGGTCGAGGCCGTCACCGACCGCCCCGGCAAGAACGCCTATCGGGTCGAACGCGGCCGCGACGGCACGGCGATCGAGGAGGTCATCACGGCTCGGCTCCTCGAGTGACGCGTCAGGCCTCGACGGGGGCCGGCGGCGACGGTTCGTCCCGGCGGGCCAGGGCGCCGGGCCACCACACGACCTTGCCGAAGTCGTACACCAGGGCCGGGACGAGGATGGAGCGGACGACGATGGTGTCCAGGAGCACGCCGAAGGCGACCGCGAAGCCGAGCTCGGCCAGGAACACCAGCGGCAGGATGCCCAGCACGGAGAACGTCGCGGCCAGCACCACGCCGGCCGAGGTGATCACCCCTCCGGTCACGGCCAGCCCGCGCAGCACGCCCGGCCGGGTGCCCAGGTGCAGCGTCTCCTCCCGCACCCGGGTCATCAGGAAGATGTTGTAGTCGATGCCCAGCGCGACCAGGAACACGAACGCGAACAGCGGGAAGGAGGTGTCCGCCCCGGCGAAGCCGAAGATGTGGTTGAACACCAGAGCGCAGACGCCCAGGGTGGCCGCGAACGACAGCACCACGGTCACGATCAGCAGCAGCGGGGCGACCAGCGCGCGCAGCAGCACCGCCAGCACCAGGAAGATCACCAGCAGCACGATCGGGATGATCACCGTGCGGTCGCGGGTGGAGGAGTTCGAGACGTCCAGGTTGATCGCGGTGAAGCCGCCGACCTTCGCGTCGGCCGACGGCACCGCGTGCACCGCCGTACGGAGCCGCTCGATCGTGTCCTCCGCCTCGGCCGAGTCCGGGGTGGCCGCCAGCACCGCCTCGATCTCGACCAGCCCGCCCTCGACCCGCGGCGGCGCCGACGGGTCCGGCGTCCCTGACGTGGACGGCGTCGAGGTCAGGAAGGCGGCGCTGGAGACCCCCGGCGTCCCGGTCACGGCCGACAAAACCTGCTGCGCGGCCGACGAGCGGGCGATGACCACCGCCGGGCTGCCGACGCCGGCCGGGAAGTGCCGCTCCAGCACCTGCTGCCCCGTCACCGACTCCTGCGTCGTGGTGAACGACTCGCTCTGGGCCAGGCCGCTGACCCGCAGCTCGCTGATCCCGAACGCCAGCGCGATCAGCACCAGCGACACCACCGCCGCGGCCGGGCGCCCGTGCCGGCCGACGAAGCCGGCGACCCGGCCCCAGATGCCGGAGGTCTCCGTCGACTCCGAGCCGTACCGGGGGACGAACGGCCAGAAGGCCAGCCGACCCACCAGCGCCAGCAACGCCGGCAGCAGCGTCAGCATCGCCGCCATCGTCGCCGCGATCCCGAGCGCCGACACCGGGCCCAGGCTCTTGTTCGAGGACAGGTCCGACACCAGCAGGCACAGCAGGCCGAGGATGACGGTCGCCCCGGAGGCGAGGATGGCCGGACCGGCGCCCCGCAACGACGCCGCCATCGCTGCGTACTTGCTCTCGTGCCGGCGCAGCTCCTCCCGGAACCGGGAGATGATCAGCAGCGCGTAGTCCGTGCCGGCCCCGAAGACGAGCACGGTGAGGATGCCCTGGCTCTGCCCGTTGAGGGTGAGCACGTCGGAGTCGGCCAGCCAGTAGACCAGCCCGGCGGCCAGGGAGTAGGCCGCGCCGACGGAGAGGATCGGGAAGAACCACAGCACCGGGCTGCGGTAGACCAGCAGCAGGATCACGATCACCACGACGCCGGTCACCAGCAGCAACGTCGAGTCGATGCCCCCGAACGCGGCGATGAAGTCGGCCAGCAGCCCGGCCGGCCCGGTCACGTACGCCGGCAGCCCCGAGCGCTGCTGCACCGTGAGCCGCACGGCGGTGGCCGCGTCGGTCAGCTCGTCGCCGTCGGTGCCGGCGATCTGGACGATCGCCTGCACGGCCTTGCCGTCCTTGGACGGGATCGGCGGGCTGACCGACACCACCCGTGGCACCGCCTTCACCTGGGCCAGGTCGGCCTTGATCGAGGTGAGATCGGAGTCCGTGATCCCCGTCTGGCGCTCCCAGACCAGGATCCCGGGCGTCGTGTCCTGATCGACGAATC
The DNA here is from genome assembly GCA_035474175.1 of Mycobacteriales bacterium. Classification (GTDB taxonomy): domain Bacteria; phylum Actinomycetota; class Actinomycetes; order Mycobacteriales; family CADCTP01; genus CADCTP01. The sequence goes on from DATINN010000248.1 coordinate 4,673, forward strand.
GCTGCTGGAGCGCGTTGACCTCCGTCGACTCGGCCGTCGCGGGCAGGAAGGCGGCGTTGTCGTTCGTACTGACCTCGGCCAGCCGCCCGGAGAACGGTCCGGCCACGACCAGGATGAGCAACCAGAGCAGGAGCAGTCCCGCGACGATCCAGCGGCGGCGGGCACGGGCGGGCGGCATGGTTCTCCTCCGGGACGGCTTGGCGGGCAGCGTAAGGCCCGGTGGTCTCAGTCGCCGGGTAGGGCGTGGTCGGGCGGGTCGGGTGCGCCGGAGCCCGGCGTAGGCTCGATTCGTGGACGTGATCCGGGCCGGGCTGGTGCCGTACGAGCAGGCGCTGGAGGAGCAGCGGCGGCTGCACGACGAGCGGGTCGCGGGCGAGCGCCCGGACACCGTGCTGCTGCTGGAGCACCCGTCCGTCTACACCGCCGGCAAGCGCACCGAGGACTGGGAGCGCCCGGTCGACGGCACGCCGGTGATCGACGTCGACCGTGGCGGCCGGATCACCTGGCACGGGCCGGGGCAGCTGGTCGGCTACCCGATCGTCAAGCTGGCCGACCCCGTGGACGTCGTCGCGTACGTCCGGCGGCTGGAGCGGCTGCTGATCGGCGTCTGCGCGGACTTCGGCGTGCCCGCGATCCAGGTCGAGGGTCGTTCCGGGGCCTGGCTGCCGGCGGACCGGCAGCGCCCGGAGCGCAAGATCGCCGCCATCGGCATCCGGGTATCCCGCGGTGTGACGATGCACGGCTTCGCGCTCAACTGCGATCCGAGCATGACGGCGTACCAGCAGATCACCGCCTGCGGGATCCAGGGCGTCGGCGCGACCTCGCTGGCGATCGAGCTCGGCCGGCCGGTGCCGGTCGAGGAGGTCCTCGACCCGGTCGAGGCGGCGCTGCGCAAGGACGGCCTCACCGGCTGAGCCCGACTGCGTCGCGGGGCGGCGCTGACACGCGGAGCCGACGGCGTCGCGCGGGACGGCCGACGGGCTGAGCCGTGCGGCGTCGCGTGGGCCGGCCGACGGGCTGAGCCGGCCGCGTCGCGTGGGGCGGCCGACGGGCTGAGCCGGCCGCGTCGGCGTAGTCTGGATCGAGTGACGACGCTGCAGCCCGACGGCCGCCGGATGCTCCGGCTGGAGGTCCGCAACTCTCAGACCCCGATCGAGCGCAAGCCGTCGTGGATCAAGACGCGGGCCAAGATGGGCCCCGAGTACACCGAGCTGAAGAGCCTGGTGAAGCGCGAGGGGCTGCACACGGTCTGCGAGGAAGCCGGCTGCCCCAACATCTACGAGTGCTGGGAGGACCGCGAGGCCACCTTCCTCATCGGCGGCGAGCAGTGCACCCGGCGTTGTGACTTCTGCCAGATCGACACCGGCAAGCCGGCCGAGCTGGACCGCGACGAGCCCCGCCGGGTCGCCGAGTCGGTCCAGACGATGGAGCTGAAGTACGCGACGGTGACCGGCGTGGCCCGCGACGACCTGCCCGACGGCGGCGCCTGGCTCTACGCCGAGACCGTCCGGCAGATCCACGCGGTCAATCCGGGCACCGGCGTGGAGAACCTGATCCCCGACTTCTCCGGCGACCCCGACCTCCTCACCCAGGTCTTCGACGCGCAGCCGCAGGTGCTGGCGCACAACCTGGAGACGGTGCCGCGGATCTTCAAGCGGATCCGCCCCGCCTTCCGGTACGAGCGCTCGCTCGACGTGCTGCGCCAGGCCCGGGCGTACGGGCTGGTCACCAAGTCCAACCTGATCCTCGGCCTGGGCGAGACCCGGGAGGAGGTCAGCGAGGCGATGCGCGACCTGCACTCCGCCGGCTGCGACCTGCTCACGATCACGCAATACCTGCGGCCCTCTCCGCGCCACCACCCGGTGGAGCGCTGGGTCAAGCCGGAGGAGTTCGTGGAGATGCAGGACGAGGCGACCGCCATCGGCTTCGCCGGGGTGCTGTCCGGGCCGCTCGTGCGCTCCTCCTACCGGGCCGGCCGGCTCTATCAACAGGCCGTCGCCGCCCGGCAGCCCAGCGCCTGATCCCGCTATCCTCACAGGCATGGCGAAGGACCCGGCGAAGGCGCCGCGCGGCAAGGCCGACCCGAAGGCGAAGGGCGGCAAGCCCGCGAAGGTGAAGCGCGCCCGGGGCGAGCGCTGGAAGCAGGTCTACCAGGCCTACAAGCTGACGTACGCGCGCGATCGGCAGCTGCCGATCTGGATGGCGGTGGCCTTCCTCGGCGCCGCCGCGGTCGTCTTCCTGATCACCTTCCTGGTCGGGATCGCGCTGTTCGCGGCCATCCCGATCGCGATCCTGTTCGGCATCGTCGCGCTGATGTTCGTCTTCGGCCGGCGGGCCCAGAAGGCCGCGTTCAGCCAGGTCGAGGGTCAGCCCGGCGCGGCCGGGTGGGTGCTGGGCAACATGCGCGGCGACTGGCGGGTGACCCAGGGCGTGCAGCTCAACTCCTCGCTGGACGCGGTGCACCGGGTGCTCGGCCGCCCCGGCGTGATCCTCGTCGGCGAGGGCCAGCCGCACCGGCTCAAGCCGCTGATGGCGCAGGAGAAGAAGCGGGTGGCCCGGATCGCCGGCGACGCCCCGATCTACGATGTGATCCTCGGCGACGAGGAGGGTCAGGTCTCCATCCGCAAGCTGAACAACCACCTGGTCAAGCTCCCCCGCAACCTCGACCAGCGACAGGTCAACGCGCTGGAGAAGCGGATGGCGGCGCTGGGCGGGACCAAGGCGGCGCCGCTGCCCAAGGGGCCGATGCCGGGCAAGGCCCGCACCTCCGGCCTCGAGCGGACGATGCGCCGCCGCTGACCGGCCGCGCCGACCGGCCACGCTGACCGGCCCCGCGGACCGGCCCCGCGGACCGGCCCCGCGGACCGGCCCCGCGGACCGACGCGCCGACCCGCGGCGGCACCGGCCGCCGCTAGTCGGCTGTCGGGCCGGGGACGCGGACGACGGCGGTCTGGGTGAGCCGGTCGTGCAACGACCGCCCGTCCGCGGACCGCAGCACCGCCGGCACCAGCAGGATCACCCCGGCGGTACGGACGGCAGCCCGCCACACCCCGACCGGCGCGTTCCGGTCGGTGCGCAGCACGCGCAGCTTCAGCAGTCGCATCCCCGGCGTCTGCCCGACCAGTACGGTGAAGCCGAAGTAGAGCACCGCGAACACCAGCAGGCTCCGATTGCGCGGCAACTCCGGCGCGGTGAACAGGAGAGCGACGACGCTGGAGAGCACGACGTCGAGCAGGAACGCGCCCAGCCTCGGCCCGGCCGGGGCGATCGACCCCGGACCTGTCTCGGGCAGCCCGGCGGTGGTCACCCGGGCAGCTTAGGCGAGGCGCTCGTACCCACAGGCCGTGTAACGCCGTTGAAACGATCGAGATACGCACGGGCAACCGGAGCGCCCTAGCGTCGCGGCCAACGACAGCGAACCCGGAGGATGGATGTTCACCACTGCAGACGAGGTCTTGAGCTACATCCGGGACGAGGGCGTGCAGTTCGTCGACGTCCGCTTCTGCGACCTGCCCGGCGTCATGCAGCACTTCACGGTGCCGGCGGCGACGGTCGACGAGGACTTCTTCGCCGAGGGCCAGATGTTCGACGGCTCCTCGATCCGGGGCTTCCAGGCGATTCACGAGTCCGACATGCAGCTGATCCCGGACCCGTCGTCGGCGTTCGTCGACCCGTTCCGGGCGGCCAAGACGCTGGCGATGAACTTCTCGATCGTCGACCCGTTCACCAAGGAGCGCTACAGCCGGGACCCGCGCAACATCGCGGCCAAGGCCGAGGCGTACCTGAAGGAGTCCGGGATCGCGGACACCGCCTACTTCGGCGCCGAGGCCGAGTTCTACGTCTTCGACGACGTGCGGTTCGAGACCAAGCCCAACGCGGGCTACTACTACATCGACTCGATCGAGGCGGCCTGGAACACCGGCCGCACCGAAGAGGGCGGCAACCGCGGCTACAAGACCCGCTACAAGGGCGGCTACTTCCCGGTCCCGCCGGTCGACCACTACGCCGACCTGCGCGACAACATGGTGCTCGCGATGAACGCCGCCGGTCTCCAGGTCGAACGCGCGCACCACGAGGTCGGCGCCGCGGGGCAGGCCGAGATCAACTACAAGTTCGACACCCTGCTGCACGCGGGTGACTCGCTCATGCTCTTCAAGTATCTGGTGAAGAACGTGGCCTGGGCGGCCGGCAAGACCGCGACCTTCATGCCCAAGCCGATCTTCGGCGACAACGGCTCCGGCATGCACTGCCACCAGTCGCTGTGGCAGGACGGCTCGCCGCTGTTCTACGACGAGCTCGGGTACGCCGGGCTCTCGGACACCGCCCGCTGGTACATCGGCGGCCTGCTCAAGCACGCGCCGTCGCTGCTGGCCTTCACCAACCCGACCGTGAACAGCTACCACCGGCTGGTCCCGGGCTTCGAGGCCCCGGTCAACCTGGTCTACTCGCAGCGCAACCGCTCCGCCGCCGTACGGATCCCGGTCACCGGGACATCGCCGAAGGCGAAGCGGCTGGAGTTCCGGGTGCCGGACCCGTCCTGCAACCCGTACCTGGCCTTCTCGGCCCAGATGATGGCGGGGCTCGACGGCATCCGGACGAAGACCGAGCCGCCGACGCCCATCGACAAGGACCTCTACGAGCTGCCGCCGGACGAGCACGAGAACATCCCGACCGTGCCGGGCTCGCTGCCGGCGGTGCTGGAGGCGCTCGAGGCCGACCACGGCTACCTGCTCGAGGGCGGCGTGTTCACGCCCGACCTGATCGAGACCTGGATCGACTACAAGCGGACCAACGAGATCGACCCGATCCGGCTCCGCCCGCACCCGCACGAGTTCGAGCTCTACTACGACCTGTAGGCCGCACCACGCACCACGGCGAAGCCTCGGTCAGGGGAACCGGCACTCCCCGACCGAGGCTTCTGCCGTCCCGGGACCCCGACCTCGACGATCCCGGCCAGGCCGTCGTCATCGAGTCGTGGGGCGGTATCGACCTCGACCGGATGTCCGTGCCCCGTCCCGGGGACCGGCTCATGGCCCACGTGACCGGCCGGGTGAGCCGGGGCGTCGCGCGCGTGCTCGTCACCTGGCCCGGCGCCGCGCCGGTGGTGGCCGCCGTCGAGGGACCGCGGTTCCTGGCCCGAGGCCCGCTGCAGCCGACACCGGAGGGCACGGAGCCGGCCGACCGGCCGGCCCTGGTCGTCGCCTACGACGCCGCCGGCCACCCGCTCGGCAGCACCAACTGACGGCCGACGGGGGGCACGGGCGCTCGTCCGGTCAGCCCATCGGTCCGGCCGCGGCCGCCGCGGACTCGAGGATGGCGACGATGTCGCGGCCGAGGACGACGTCACAGTCGGTGTCCTCGCCCTCGACCAGCACGGTCAGCGCGGCCACGGCCGCGGCGTGCGAGTCGCCCTCGGCCTGCGTGGAGGTCCAGCCGGACTCGCCGTAGAACGTCACGTCCCAGGTCGTGACCGGGGACGCGAGGCTCAGGACCATCGTGCTGACCGCGCCACCCTCGTGCGCCAGCAGCACGGTGCTCGTCTGGTGCGGTCCCGCTGCGGCCGTCACGCGGACGACCGGGCCCAGGACCGGGAGCAGGACCGACAGGGCGTGCGGGCCGACGTCCCAGAGGCCACCGTGCTCGTGCCGCCACGGCGACGCGTCGTACGGGGTGCCGGCCACCGAGCCGAGGAGCGTGGCCCGGCCGCCGTCCCAGCCGCCGGTCGCGATCGCCTCGCGCAGGAAGCTCACCACCGACGGCTTGAACCGGTTGGTGAAGAACACCACCGACCGCACGCCGGTCTCGGTGACCGCGTCGACGATCGCGTCGGCCGCGGCCGTGGTCAGCGCGATCGGCTTGTCGAGGAACAGGTGCCTGCCGGCTCGGGCCGCGCGGGCCGCGAGCGGGGCCTGCACGTCCGGCGGGAGGGCGATCGCGACCGCGTCCACGTCCCCGAGGAGATCTTCGACCTTCTCGTACGGCCGGGCGCCGTGCTCGGCCGCGAGAACGCCCGCCTTGCCGGGATCGCGCCCCCAGACCCCCACGAACTCGACGTCCTGGTGATCGGCCAGCGCCGGCGCGTGCGCCAGGTGAGCCCAGGGTCCGGTGCCGAACAGTCCGAAGCGCATG
>DATINN010000249.1:0-6879 GCA_035474175.1 Mycobacteriales bacterium
GACCCCCCGGCCCCTCACCGACACCGACCTCCACCGCGTCCCCCACCCCTTCCCGTGAGCGCGAACCCGGGACCGGGCGCGGCGGCGACGCCAGCGCGCGCGGCAACGGCCGGCTCCGGGGGGAGCCGGCCGTGGACCGTCGGTCTAGGCCGTGCAGCTGGTCGTGCTGGTCGTGCTGCTGCACGTGCTCGTGCTGCTGCAGCTCGTGGACGACCCGAGCATGACCTCGCTGGCGTCCGAGTAGTCGGTGATCTCGAAGGTCTCCGACTCCAGCTCCAGGATCTCGTCCGCGAGCGACCGCAGCGACTTCTCCGGCATGACGTCTCCTTCGTACGGGGGGCCGCCGTCCTGGTGGGCGGCGGGGCCGGCGTCGCACCGGAGCGGTGTTCCATCGGCTGGCTCCTGTCTAACTGGGCCCACTGGCAGATCGGGGTGCGTCCCGCTGTCACCTCGCTGACGCCGCCGATCGGAGCAGTCGGGTGAGCCCGGACGTCACGCCGGTGCTGCGCCCGGCCCTGGAGCTGTACCTCGACCTGCACCGGCACCCCGAGCTGTCCGGCGCCGAGGCCCGCACCGCCGCCCGCTTCGCCGACCGCCTGCACCGGGTCGGCTTCCGCGTGCTCACCGGCATCGGCGGGCACGGCGTCGTCGGCGTGCTGCGCGCCGGCCCCGGCCCGGTCGTGCTGATCCGGGCCGAGCTGGACGGGCTGCCGGTCCGCGAACGCACCGGCCTGCCGTACGCGAGCACCGACGTCGTCCCCGACCCGCGCACCGGCGAGCCGGTGCCGGTCATGCACGCCTGCGGGCACGACGCCCCCCTCGCCTGCGCGGCCGGCGCCGCCGACCTGCTGGCCCGCGACCGGGACTGGCGCGGCACGCTGCTCGTCGTGGGCCAGCCGGCCGAGGAGACGCTCACCGGCGCGCGGGCCATGCTTTCCGACGGCCTGTACGACCGGGTCGGCGTCCCGGACGTCGTGCTGGCGCAGCACACCGCGCCGCTGCCGGCCGGGATGGTCGCGCACGGCACCGGGGCGGTGCTGGCCGGCAGTTCCGCGCTGGCGCTGGAGATCCGGGGCCGGGGCGGGCACGCCGCGCTGCCGCAGCTCACCGTCAACCCGATCGAGGTCGCCGCCCGGGTGGTGCTGGGGCTGCCCGGGCTCGACCCCGACGTGTCCGCGACGGCCGGCGCGCTGCACGCCGGCGCCCGCGGCAACGTGGTCCCGGACGTGGCGACGCTGGAGCTGAGCCTGCGCGGGTTCTCCGCCGCCGCGCTGGAGCGGGCCGAGCAGGCCGTGTGCCGGCTCGCGACCGGGTCGGAGCCGCCCGGGCTCACCGTGCTGGCCCGCTCGCCGGTCACGACGGTCGACCCGGACGCGGCCGAGCCGGTACGGAGCGCGCACGAGGCCGCGTTCGGTCCGGCCCGGGTGGCGACCTGGCCCGGCTCGCTGGCCACCGAGGACGTCGGCTGGTTCGCCGCCGCGGGCGCGTCCCTGCACGGCGGCACCGGTATCCGGCTGGCGCACTGGATGCTCGGCAGCGCCGGCCGTACACAGTGGACGGGGGCGGCGCCGAACCACTCCTCGGGCTACGCGCCCGACCCCAAGGGCACGCTCACCACCGGCATCGCCGCGCTGGTCCTCGCCGCCCGCGCCCAGCTCGCCCGCTGACGGCAGCGCCGCCCGGCCATGCCGAAGCCGGCTCTCCCGCTGACGGAAGGGCCGGCAGGTCATGCCGGAGCCGGCTCCGCGCGCTGCGCGGAGCCGGCCCGGCCGGACTGGGTCAGGCCGTGCAGCTGGTCGTGCTGCAGGTGCTGCTGCACGTGCTCGTGCTGCTGCAGCTCGTGGACGAGCCGAGCATGACCTCGCTGGCGTCCGAGTAGTCCGTGATCTCGAACGTCTCCGACTCCAGCTCCAGGATCTCGTCCGCGAGCGAGATCAGCGACTTCTCCGACATGGCGCCTCCTGTGGGTGTGGGACGAGCCCGCCGCCCGGGAGGGCGGCGGAGGCGACAACCGTCGGCGCGCCTGGCACTGTTGTAGATCCACCCGCTGGCAGATCGGCCTGCGTACCGCTGACACCTCGCTGACAGGCGCCCGGGCCTTACCTGCCGGGTAATCGCGCGGCCGCGCCGCACCGTCCACAGTGGTCCCACCAACGACGGAGGGAAACGCGATGAGCGACGTGACGACGACGGTGGACACCTACCTCTCGGCCTGGAACGAGACCGACCCGGAGCTGCGGGCGGGCCTGGTCGAGCAGGTCTGGGCGCAGGGCGGCACGCTGACCGACCCGCCGATGGCGGCCGCCGGGCACGCCGAGATCAGCGAGCTGCACGCCGCGCTGCAGGGACAGTTCCCCGGGCACCGGTTCCGCCGGTCCAGCGCGGTGGACACCCACCACGACCGGTTCCGGGTCGGCTGGGAGCTGGTCGGCCCGGACGGGGCGGTCGCGCTGGCCGGCACGGACGTGGGCGAGCTGACCGAGGACGGTCGCCTGCGCGCCATCACCGGCTTCTTCGGCGACCTGCCGCAGTAATGACCACCGCGACAGCCGGCCGCGCAGGTGACCGCGCGGCCGGCCGGCGGGATAGCGTTCGTGCGGTGGGCACGGAGACCGCGGACCGGCAGGGCTTCGGCGCGCTGCTGCGGCAGTGGCGGCAGCGCCGCCGGGTCAGCCAGCTCGACCTCGCCCTGGCCGCCGACGTCTCCGCCCGGCACGTCAGCTTCCTGGAGACCGGCCGGTCCCGGCCCAGCCGGGAGATGGTGCTCCGGCTGGCCGAGCGACTGGACGTGCCGCTGCGGGACCGCAACCCGCTGCTGCTCGCGGCCGGGTTCGCGCCGTCCTACCCGCGCCGCGCGTACGAGGACCCGGCCCTGTCGCCGGTGCGGGACGCGGTCGGCGCGATCCTGACCGGCTACGAGCCCTATCCGGCGCTGGCCGTGGACCGGGACTGGAACCTGGTCGCGGCCAACGCCGGGGTCGCGATGCTGACCGCGCCGGCCGCGCCGGAGCTGCGCGAGCCGCCGGTGAACGTGCTGCGGCTCTCCCTGCACCCGGCCGGGATGGCCCCGCACATCCTCAACCTGGCCCAGTGGCGACACCACGTGCTCGGCCGGCTGGCCCGGGAGGCGGCGGCGAGCGCCGACCCGGGGCTGGCCGAGCTGCACCGGGAGCTGTCCGGCTACCCCGGCGGCGAGGACGGCGGGGCCGAGCAGGCCGTCGCGGTCCCGCTGCGGTTGCGGCTGGACGGCCGGGAGCTGAGCTTCCTCAGCACGGTCACCACGTTCGGCACCGCCCTGGACATCACCGCGGCCGAACTGAGCATCGAGGCCTTCCTGCCCGCGGACCGGACCACGGCCGCGCTACTGGCCGAGCGGCAGCTGGGGTGACAACCGCCGCAGCGACCGGTACGTCGGCACCAGCGCGTCGTACAGCTCGGCGAAGACCGGCCGCAGCGACGCGTACACGCCGGCGGCGGCGGCGTCCGGCCGGACCGTGTCCTCGATCTCGACCAGGTCGGCGGCGACGTCGATCGAGTCGACCAGGCCCAGCGCCTGCATCCCGAGCAGGGCCGCGCCGAACCCGGACCCCTCGTGCCCGGCCGGGAACTGCACGTCCATGCCGAGGGTGTCGGCCAGGATCTGCCGCCACAGCGGGCTGCGGGCGAACCCGCCGGTGGCCCGGATCGAGCGGACCTCGTTGCCGGCCGCCCGCATCGACTGCAGCACCAGGGCCAGCTGCTGGCAGACCCCCTCGATCGCGGCCCGGATCAGGTGCTCGCGCCCGTGTTCCCGGGTCAGCCCGATGTACGCCCCGCGCGGCAGCGCGCTCCAGTGCGGCGCCCGCTCGGAGAGCAGGTACGGCAGCATGATCAGGCCGCCGCACCCGGCCGGCACCCGCCCGGCCAGCTCCAGCAGGGCGGGCGGATCGGTGCCGATGTCCGGCGCCAGCGCGGAGCCGGCCCAGTCCAGCACGATCCCGCCGTTGTTGATCGCCCCGCCGACGACCCAGCGGTCCGCGGTCAGCGCGTAGCAGAACACGCCGCCGAGCGGGTCGACGGCCGGCTTCTCCACCATCACCCGCAGCGCGCCGCTGGTGCCGATCGAGCAGGCGGCGACGCCGGGGTCCACCGCGCCGAGGCCGAGGTTCGCCAGCGGCCCGTCGCCGGCTCCGACCACCACCGGGGTGTCCGCCGGCAGGCCGAGCCGGTCGGCCACCGCGGTGGACAGTCCCGGTAGGACGGTCGTGGTCGGCACCAGCTCCGGCAGCTGCTCGGGGGTGATGCCGGCCAGCTGCAGGGCCTCCGGGTCCCAGGCCAGCCGGGAGATGTCCATCAGCCCGGTGCCGGAGGCCAGCGAGTGGTCGGTGACCAGCGCGTCGCACATCCGGGACAGCACGAAGTCCTTGATCCCGACCCAGAAGGCGACCGACTCGTGCAGCTTCGGCTCCTGCTCGCGGAACCACATCAGCTTCGGCAGCGGCGCCATCGGGTGCACCGGCGTGCCGGTCCGGCGGTGCAGGGCCAGGCCGCCGGGGGTCGCCCGCAGCCGCTCGGCCTGCTCCGCCGAGCGGGAGTCGGCCCAGGACAGCGACGGCGTCAGCGGCGTGCCCTCGGCGTCCAGCCCGATCAGCGTGTGCATGGCGGAGCTGAACGACAGCCCGGCGACCGGACCGTCCACTTCGGACACCACTTGGCGTACGGAGGAGAGGACGGCCTCCAGGATCAGGGCCGGGTCCTGCTCGGCCCAGCCCGGGTGCGGCTCGGCCAGCGGGTAGCCGGCCGAGGCGCCGGCGAGCTCGGCGCCGGTGGTGTCGAAGGCGACCGCCTTCGTGCTGGTGGTCCCGAGGTCGACCCCGATGACGACGCCGGTCATAACACCAGGTTGAGCAGCAGGACGCAGATCAGGCCGACCACCGAGATCAGCGTCTCCATCACCGACCAGGTCTTGATGGTCTGCCCGACGGTCAGCCCGAAGTATTCCTTGACCAGCCAGAAGCCGGCGTCGTTGACGGGGGAGAAGAACAGCGAGCCGGCGCCGATGGCCAGCACCAGCAGCGCGACCTCGGGCTTGTCCATGCCCGCGGCCAGCGGGGTGACGATGCCGGCGGCGGTGATCGTGGCCACCGTGGCCGAGCCGGTGGCGAGCCGGATCCCGACCGCGACCAGCCAGGCCAGCAGCAGGGCGGAGATGTTGGCGTCCTTGGCCCAGTCGGCGATCACGTTGCCGACGCCGGCGTCGATCAGCGTCTGCTTGAAGCCACCGCCGGCGGCCACGATGAGCAGGATGCCCGCGATCGCGGGCAGCGCGCCCCCGACGGTGCCGGAGATCCGGGCCTTGTCCATCCCGGAGCCGAGGCCGAGGGTGACCATCCCGACGAGCACGCCGGCCAGCAGCGCGACCACCGGGTTGCCGATGACCTCCAGGAACTGCCGCGGCTTCGTGCCCTCGTCCAGCGCGATCTCGCCGATCGCGCGCAGCAGCATGAGCAGCACGGGCAGCAGCACGGTCGCGACGGTGGCGCCGAACCGGGGCCGCCGGCGCGGACCGCCCGCGTCCGTGTCCGGACCGCCGGTGCCGGCCTCGGTCCCGGTCGCGTCCGCCTCGGGATGGGTGATGTCCCCGCCGCCGGCCCGCGAGCCGCCCATCCGGGATCGGGTGTCTGTGCCGGTCCCGGTGCGGGAGCCGACCGCGGCGGCCGTGCGGTCGCCGGCGTCGAGCAGGGCCGGCGCGTGCACCGGCACGTACTTGGTGATGAACGTCCCGAACAGCGGCCCGGCCACGATCACGCACGGGATCGCGATCAGCAGGCCGAGGGCCAGGGTCGTGCCGAGGTCGGCGTTGAGGACGCCGATCGCGGCCAGCGGCCCCGGGTGCGGCGGGATGAACCCGTGCAGCACCGACAGGCCGGCCAGCGCCGGGATGCCCACCCGCATCAGCGGCTGGTTGGTCCGGCGCGCGACCAGCAGCACGATCGGGATCAGCAGCACGACGCCGACCTCGAAGAACAGCGGGATGCCGATCAGCGCGGCGGCACCGGCCATGGCCCACGGCAGCGCGCCGCCGGAGACCTTGTCGGTGATCGTCTGCACGATCCGCTCGGCGCCGCCGGAGTCGGCCAGCAGGCCGCCGACCATCGCCCCGAGCGCGATCAGCAACCCGACGCTGCCGACGGTGGCGCCGAGCCCGGCCACGAAGCTGTTGACGGTGGGCGTCGGGCCCAGCCCGGCCACCAGGCCGAGCACCGCCGACCCGAGGATCAGGGCCAGGAACGGGTGCACCTTGAGCCAGGTGATCAGCGCGACCACCGTCGCGATGCCCAGCAGGGCCGCGAGCAGGAGCACCGTGTTGTTGTCGGAATGGGCAGCAGCGTCCGCCGCGAGCGTCATCGCGCCTCCTCGTCATGGCCGACGCTGCTGGTCTGCCCGTCCGCGCTCGCCGCGAATCCGGTCACGACGACTCGCCGCCGCCGAAGTCGTCCGCAGCGCCGCCGGCCGGGCGCGCCAGGCGAGGCCCGGCCACACCCCGGCAGGGGCTCAGCCCAGGCGGTCGGCCTTGCGGACCACCCACCAGGCCCCGGGCAGCGCCACGCCCGCGATCGCGGCCTTGACCAGCCCGCCGACGATGAACGGGGTGAACCCGGCGTCGATCGCCGCGCTCGGGCTGAGGTCGGCGGCGACCGCGAGCCACGGCACCCCGATTGCGAAGATCACCAGCTGGCCGAGCGCGAACAGCGGCAACGCCCGGGTGATCCGCCGGTCCTGACCCTGCCGCGCCGCCAGCCCGATCAGGTACGCCGCCGGCAGGAAGCCCACGATGTAGCCGCCGGTCGCGCCGAACACGACGTCCCACCCGTGCGCCGCGTCGGAGTAGAACGGCAG
>DATINN010000250.1:0-5960 GCA_035474175.1 Mycobacteriales bacterium
ACGCCCGCCGCCCCGGCGCCCGCGCCCGGGGGCGAGCTCTGCGGACCCGCCACCGACGCCGCCCCGGCGCCGCGCCACCCGGACCGGCCACCCGGGACCGCGTCCCACCCACACGCGGCCGGCGCCGATCCGAGGCCGGCCGAGGGCGGCGAGGTGGTGGGTGGGCTGGAGCAGCTCTATCTGGCGGCCTTCTACGGGCATCCGGGGGCGGCGGACCCGGTGCTGGCCAGGATCGACCCGGCCGGGGACGTGCCGGCGCGGGTGCGCTGGCTGGCCGGGGTGTGCCTGGGCGCGCGCGGCCGGTATGCGCAGGCGGCCCGCTGGCTGGCGCCGGCCGGGGTGCCCGTCGACTCGGCTGCGGCCAGCTGCCTGGCCAGCCACCTGCGGCAGGTCGGCCGGCACGCCGACGCCGAGCCGCTGGACCGGCTCGCGCTGGACACCGCGACCGACGCCGAGACCGAGGCGGACGCGCTGGTCGGGCTCGTCGCCGACGCGGTCGGCCGGCACGACGTGCCCCTGGCCCGCTCCCGGCTCGCCACCGCCACCCGGTCGGTGAGCAACGATTACTCAGCGTGGCGACCGCAGATCAGGCTCGCGTGGGTGACCGCCGAGACCGCGCTGCTGGCGAGCGACCCCGAGACGGCGGTCGCCGCCGGCCGAGGCGCCGAACGGATGTCCCGCGATGCCGAGGCGTGTCGACACGCCGTGAAGTCTCGCCTCGTGCTCGGTGTCGCACTGGATGCCGCCGGACGCTCCCGCCCGGCGGCCCGGCTGCTCCGATCGGCGGCCACCGGTGCGGACACACTGGACTTGATTCCGCTGGTGGGCCCCATCCGGGCCGTGCTGGCGACGATCCTGCAGGTCCACGCCCCGGCGGCGGCCGAGCGCGAACGGCGGAAAGCCCGCTCGGCGCAAAGCATCATCGAAGTAGCGGCCACCGGCGCGCGCAGCGGCTAGGCTGCCGGACGGACCGCGTGCTCGTCCCCCGCCCCGGACGACGCAACTGTTTCCGACCGGGCCTTCCCACAACGTCACCCGGACGGTCTACAGTCACGGGGGCGTTCCACATCACGGGGGGTGATGCTCGACCTGACGCGGCCTGCGCTGAGGAGGATTTCCGGTGACCAGCGTGCTCATCTGTGACGAGCGGCGGGGTGTCCGAGACGGTCTGGCGCAGTTCATGTCGGTCGTGCCGGGTGTCGACAGGGTCGACACCGTGGCCAGCGGCGACGACATGCTCGAGCGGTTCCCGCGGGAGCGTCCCGACGTCGTCCTGGTCGGGACGCAGCGAGCGGTCGACACCGGGATCGTGCTGACGCGCCGGCTGGTCTCCCGCCACCCCCGCGCCTGCGTGCTGGTGTTCGGGGCGGCCGATGACACGGCCAACATCGTCGCCGCGGTGGCCTGCGGCGCCCGCGGCTACCTGCGCTGGGACGCGTCGCACGCCGAGGTGTGCGCCGCGCTGGCCCACGCGCTGGCCGGCGTCGAGCTGGCCGGGCCCCGGGTGGCGCGGCAGGACACCGACGTGCGCCTGACCGCGCGCGAGCTGCAGGTCCTGGTCGGCATGACCGAGGGCAAGAGCAACGGCGAGATCGGCCGGGAGCTCTTCCTGTCCGAGGACACGGTCAAGACGCACGCCCGCCGGCTCTTCCGCAAGCTGGGCGTGAACGACCGCGCCCAGGCGGTCGCGCACGGGTTCCGCCGCGGCCTGGTCTCCTAGCGATCCCGTCGCGGGCCCCGGCCCACGACGGAGCCGACTCACGAGCGGCCTTCGGCGGCAGCGCGAGCCAACCGACCCGCGCCCCGAGTCGCCCTCGGCGGCAGCGCGAGGCCGACTACGGCTGCACCTTCTCAGCAGCGCGGGCCCACGGAGCCGGTCCGCGACAGCGCGCGGGCCGGGCCGGCCGGGAGTCGCCCGCGGCGGTGGCGCGGGGGCGGTTTACGGCTCCGAGTCGGCCTCGGCGGCGGCGAACGCCCCGTCGGCGAACCCGCGCGCGTACTCCCAGGAGACGTAGCGCGCCGGATCCGGCCCGTACGCCGGCTCGTGGACCCGCGTGCGCCCGACATCGAGCAGATGGCGGAGGTTGCTGCGCATCAGGTCCCAGCTGAAGTAGTGGGACTCCCCGCAGTCAGCGCACTCGACGACGATGCCCCGCAGGCCGCGCGGCGCGAGCAGCGCCTGGAAGACATCGAGGTCCTCGATGTCGGCCAGGACGTCTTCCCGCTCCGTGGGGGTGAGGGGAGCGTCGATCCCGTCGGGATCCTCCAGGTCGGCGAGCGCCGCGGCCGGGTCGGCCGGGTCGCCGAGGAAGGGGTCCAAGGGCGAATCGTCCGTCACCTTGCTCACGGTAGCCGGTCCGCGGAGAGGTGCGGTAACCGTTCACCCGTCCGCCGGTACGATTGGTTACCGCCCCCGCGACCGGAACAGGTGCCATGGACGTCTCCCTCCCGGACAAGTTCGCCACGATCGGACTGACCTTCGACGACGTCCTGCTGCTGCCGGCGGCGTCGGACGTGACCCCCTCCGAGGTGGACACGACGGCCCGTCTGACCAGGGAGATCTCCGTTCGGGTGCCGCTGCTGAGCAGCGCCATGGACACCGTCACCGAGGCCCGGATGGCGATCGCGATGGCCCGCCAGGGTGGCGTCGGCGTGCTGCACTACAACCTCTCGGTCGAGGACCAGGCCGCGCAGGCCGATCTGGTGAAGCGGTCCGAGGCCGGGATGGTCAGCAACCCCGTGACCTGCGGTCCGGACGCGACGCTGGCCGACGTCGACGCCCTCTGCGCGCGCTACCGGATCTCGGGCGTGCCGGTGACCGACGCCGAGGGCGTGCTGGTCGGCATCGTCACCAACCGCGACATCTGGTTCGAGGCCGACCACACCCGGGTGGTGCGCGACGTCATGACGCCGATGCCGCTGGTCACCGCTCCGGTCGGGGTGTCGAAGCCGGACGCGCTGTCGCTGCTGCGGCAGCACAAGATCGAGAAGCTGCCGCTGGTCGACGCCGCCGGCCGGCTGCGCGGGCTGATCACGGTGAAGGACTTCACCAAGTCCGAGGCCTACCCGCTGGCCACCAAGGACCCGCACGGCCGGCTGGTGGTCGGGGCCGCGGTCGGGGTGGGCGAGGACGGCTACAAGCGGGCCATGACCCTCATCGACGCCGGCGTGGACGTCGTCGTGGTCGACACCGCGCACGGGCACTCCCGCGGCGTGCTGGAGGCGGTGGCCCGGCTCAAGCGGGACACCGGGGTGCAGGTCGTCGGGGGCAACGTGGCCACCCGGGCCGGCGCCCAGGCCCTGGTCGACGCCGGGGCCGACGGCGTGAAGGTCGGCGTCGGGCCGGGCTCGATCTGCACCACCCGGGTCGTGGCCGGCGTCGGCGTGCCGCAGATCACCGCGATCTACGAGGCCGCGCTGGCCTGCCGCCCGGCCGGCGTGCCGGTGATCGGCGACGGCGGGTTGAAATACTCCGGCGACATCGGCAAGGCGCTGGCCGCCGGGGCCGACACGGTCATGCTGGGCAGCCTGCTGGCCGGGTGCGTGGAGTCCCCGGGCGAGCTGGTGTTCATCAACGGCAAGCAGTACAAGACCTATCGCGGGATGGGGTCGCTGGGCGCGATGCAGTCCCGGGCCCACGGCAACCGGATCGAGGGCAGCCGGCTGGAGGGCAACTCCCGCGGGCGCTACTTCCAGTCCGACGTGTTCGCCGACGACCAGCTCGTGCCCGAGGGCATCGAGGGCCAGGTGCCCTACCGCGGACCGCTGGCGGCGGTCGCCCACCAGCTCGTCGGCGGCCTCCGGGCTGGGATGGGCTACGCGGGATGTGCCACTATCGCGGACCTGCAGGAGAAGGCTCAGCTGGTCCGCATCACCTCGGCGGGCCTCAAGGAGAGCCACCCCCACGACATCCAGATGACGATCGAGGCGCCCAACTACCCCGGCCGCTGAGCAGGCGGTGCCGGGCAGGAGGCCGGTTTTGCGCGACATGGTGGAGATCGGCATGGGCAAGACCGCCCGGCGCGGCTATCACCTGGACGACCTGACGCTGGTGCCGTCCCGGCGGACCCGGGGCTCGGCCGACGTGTCGATCGCCTGGCAGCTCGACGCCCACCGGCTGGACCTGCCGCTGATGGTGGCGCCGTCCGACGCGGTGGTGTCGCCGACCACGGCGGCCGTGGTGGACAAGCTCGGCGGCCTGGCCGTGCTCAACGGCGAGGGCCTCTGGACCCGGTACGCGGAACCCGAGCCGGTGCTGGCCCGCATCGTCGACGCGGCCGAGGCCGGCGACCGGCTGGCGGCCCAGCGGGTCATCCGCGACGCCTACGCCGCCCCCGTACGGCCGGAGCTGGTCGCCGCCCGGATCGAGGAGATCCGCGGCACCGGCGCCCGCACGTCGATCCGCTTCTCCCCGCAGAACGCGCTCGTCTTCGCGAACACGGCCCTGGACGCGGGCGTGGACGTGCTCGTCATCCAGGGCACCGTGATCTCGGCCGAGCACGTGGCCGCGGGCCGGGAGCCGCTGAACCTCAAGACGTTCATCGCGCTGCTGGACATCCCGGTCGTGGTCGGCGGCTGCGGCGACTACCAGACCGCGCTGCACCTGATGCGCACCGGCGCGGCCGGCGTGATCGTCGGCTACGGCGCCCACCCCGGCTCGACCACGCACGAGGTGCTCGGCATCGAGGTCCCGATGGCGACCGCGATCGCAGACGCGGCCGCGGCCCGGCGCGACTACCTGGACGAGACCGGGGGCCGCTACGTGCACCTGGTCGCGTACGGGGACGTGATGACCGGTGGGGACGCGGCGAAGGCGATCGCCTGCGGGGCTGACGCGGTGATGCTGGGCGAGCCGCTGGCGCTGGCGGCGGAGGCCCCGGCGGCGGGGTGGTATTGGGACCCCACGGTCAGCCACCCCAAGCTGCCCCGGTCCTGGCTGCACCGCACCGGCGACCAGCTCGGCGGCGAGGACGAGCTGCCGCCGGCATTGTCGGAGGTGCTGCTCGGCCCGACCGCGGACGCGTCCGGGGCCCGCAACATCTTCGGGGCGCTGCGCCGGGCGATGGCCAAGTGCGGCTACTCCAGCGTCAAGGAGTTTCAGAAGGTGGAGCTGACGGTCGCGGGCTGATCCGGCTGGCGAAGCCCGCGATCAGCATGTCGATCCCGAAGGCGAACCGGTCGTCGCTGCTGCCGGTCATGAGCACGGGCAGGTTGCCCGTCAGGTAGGGGAAGCGGTCGGGCGGCAGGTCCGCGAACGTGGCCGTGACCTCCGCGACCAGCTCCTGACCGGCGACCTCGGGGTCGCGGCCGGAGCCGTCGTCGAAGCGCTGCTGCAGCAGCCAGCCCTCGTAGACGTCGGCGGCGACGTACAGCGACACGATGTCCATGGACCAGGCCGCGACCTGCGGCGGCACGCCACCGGCGAGCATGGTGGCCAGCACCCGCTCGACCGACTCGAGTGAGTTCCGCCCGGTCGGGATGTGGGCGAAGCTGAGCACGGCCGCGTCGTTGTGGCGCTGCAGCACCGCCCGGGCGTTGTGGGCCAGGGAGCGGATCACGTCCTGCCAGTCGTCCCCGGTGGGGATCTCGACCTCGTCCAGGATCCGGTCCAGCACCAGCCGGAGCAGCTCCTCCTTGTTGGCCACGTGCGCGTAGAGGCTGGCCGGGCCGGTGTCGAGCTCGGCCGCGACCCGGCGCATGGAGACGGCCTGGACGCCCTCGGTGTCGACGATCTCCAGCGCCCGGTCGACGATCACGTCCACGCCGAGGATCCCGCGGCGCCGGCCCCTGGCCCGGGCCCGGACCTCGTCGACCCGCCCCGGCATGCCCTCGAATCTAGTTGACACGAACGGTGTTCGTCTATAGAACGGTGTTCGTCAACGAACAGTGTTCGAAGGAGAGAGCGCATGACCGTCACCACCGAGGCGCCGGCGGCCGGTGTCGCGCACCCGCTGCGCTGG
>DATINN010000251.1:0-4266 GCA_035474175.1 Mycobacteriales bacterium
CCGGCAGCGGGCCCGCGGCGGGTGGCACGGTGAGCCGCAGCCGGAAGCCGCCGTCCTGGCCCGGTCCGACCTCCAGCCGGCCCCCGAGCGCGGCCGCCCGCTCGGCCAGGCCGGTCAGCCCGCTGCCGGGCGCGGCCGCCCCGGCCCGCATCCCCTGCCCGTCGTCGGCGATCTCGATCGACGCCGGCGTGACGGCGATCCGGACCCGGCGCGCGCCCGAGTGCCGGACCGCGTTGGTGATCCCCTCCCGCACGGCCCAGCCGAACAGCTCGCGCAGCCCGGCCGGCACCTCGTCCACGGCCCCGGGCACGTCGGCGGCGATCCCGGCCGCGGACAGCACCTCCCGGGCGGTGGCCAGCTCGACGGCCAGCGACACCTCCCGGTAGCCGGCGACGGCGGCCCGGACGTCGGCCAGCACCTGCCGGGTCAGCTGCTCGACCGCGCCGATCTCGGCCGCGGCCCGGGTGTCGTCCCGGCCGACCAGCCGGCCGGCCAGCTGCGCCTTCACCGCGGCCGCGGTCAGCGTGTGGCCGAGCAGGTCGTGCAGGTCCCGGGCGATCCGCATCCGCTCCCGGTCCGCGGCCAGCCGGGACACCTCCTGCTGGGCCGCCCGCAGCTCCCAGGTCCGCCGGATCAGCGCCTGGAACCCGAACGCGGCCAGCGACCCGAGCGCCACCGACCCGGCCACCGCCCAGGTGTCGGTGTCGGACCAGGACGGCACCAGCCAGGACGACAGCCCGACCAGCAGCGTCCCGGCGGCCGCGATCGGCAGCCCGACCCGGAACTCGTGCAGCACCACGACGGTGACCGCGAAGTAGACGACCGTGCCCAGCGCGTCCGGCCCGACCAGGCCGACCAGCGCCAGCGACAGCGCCGCCAGCAGGCCGGGGGCGGCCCACCGCAGCCAGACCCGCTGCCCGGTCAGCGCCCGGGCGACCAGGTCGATGTAGACGTAGCAGAACGCCAGCAGCAGGCCCAGCCGCAGCACCCGGTCGGCCCCGCTGTGCTGGGTCCAGGCGCTGGTGAACCCGGGCAGCAGGTAGAGCAGCCAGACGCCGGAGAAGAACCGCCAGCGTCCCCGCCCGTTCAGCCGGCGGCCGACCGGGCCCAGCGCGATGCCGGCGCCCGGCCGGAAGCCGAAGCCCCAGCCGGGCCCCGGACCCGCTGCGGGAGGAGCCACGGGAAAACCCTAGTTCCGCGCGGTGTCGCGCCGGTAGGCGCGCGCTCCCAGCACCGCGAACACCGCGGTCCAGACGGCCAGCACGGACACCCCGTGCCAGCCGATCCAGGTCCCGGCCAGCGGCTCCCGCCCGGCCTGCGCCAGCCAGTACGACGGCAGGGCCTTGGCGAAGCCCTCCAGCGCCGAGGGCAGCTGGTCGACCGGGAACCACACCCCGCCCAGGATGCCGAGCACGGTGAACAGCGCGCCGGACAGCGGGCCGAGCACGTCGATGGTCAGCCGGTGCCCGAGCCAGATGCCCAGCGCCACGAACGGCGCCAGCGCCAGCAGCGACCAGCCGCCCGCCTCGGCCCACTCCGCCGCCGGCAGCCGGACGCCCTCGACGGCCGCGCCCACGGCGTACACGAGGACGAGGGCGGGGACGGCGACGAGCAGCGCGGTGACCGCCTTGGAGGCCACGTACGTCCAGCCCGGCATCGGGGTCAGCCGCAGCTGCCGGGTCCAGCCGGCCTGCCGCTCGCCGGCGATCCGGCCGCCGATGGAGACCGCGGCGCCCATCGCGCCGAAGACCGACATGCTCACCATCAGCCAGGCCTTGCCGCTGATCCCGTCCTGGGTGCCCTGCCCGTACAGGGAGGAGAAGAGGAGGAAGAGGCCGAGCGGCATGCCGATGACGAAGACGAAGTAGCGCGGGGCGCGCAGGGTGCGGCGGACCTCGGTCCGCAGGTAGGTGGTGTTCATGCCGAAGCTCCAGAGGTCAGGGCGACGAAGGCGTCCTCGAGGTCGGCGCCGCCGACCTCGATGTCCTTCGCCGCCGGTTCGGAGGCGAGCAGCGCGCGCAGCGCGGCGTCGGAGTCGGTGCAGGTCAGCCGGATGCCGTCGCCGTGGATCTCGACCGCGGTGACACCGGGGAGCGCCGCCAGCGCGGCCGGGGCGGCCCCGGGCAGGGTGGCCCGGACGGTCCGCCCGCCGACCACGGCCTTGATCGCGGTGGCGGGCCCGTCGGCGACGACCCGGCCGCCGGCCAGCAGCACGACGCGGTCGGCGTACTGGTCGGCCTCCTCCAGGTAGTGGGTGGCGAACAGGACCGTCCGCCCGGCCGCGGTCAGCTCCCGCATCGAGGCCCAGAACCGGCGCCGGCTCTCCACGTCCATGGCCGCGGTCGGCTCGTCCAGCACCAGCAGCTCCGGGTCGGGGACCAGCGCCAGCGCGAACCGGACCCGCTGGGACTGCCCGCCCGACAGCTTGGTCGTCCGCCGGTCGGCCAGCTCGGTCAGGTCGGCCCGGGCCAGCACCTCGTCCACCGGCATCGGCCGCCGGTAGAGCGAGGCCGCCAGCGCCAGCAGCTCCCGCACGGAGACCTCCGAGATGAGGCCGCCGCTCTGCAGCATCGCGCCGACCAGCCCGTCCCGGACGGCGGCGGCCGGCTCCCGGCCGAAGACCGAGACCGTGCCCGCGTCCGGGCGGGTCAGCCCGAGCAGCATGTCGATGGTGGTGGACTTGCCGGCCCCGTTGGGGCCGAGCAGCGCGACCGTCTCCCCGGCGACGATGTCGAGGTCCACGCCGGTCACGGCGCGCACCGGGCCGTAGGACTTGGCCAGGGACCGGATCCGCAGGCCGGCGGCCATGGTCGGGTCGGAAGCAAGGGGCGTCTCAGGCATGGGAACAGCGTCGTCGCCGGCGGCCCGCGGCGGCAGTCACGGGCGTCCGGACCGGGCCATGACACCTGTCAGACGGGCCGGGGTGACGCTCGACACGCACCGGATCAGGATTGGAACCGCCCCGTCCGGGCTTAGATCCGGGCGGCCCGGTGGGTGCGTTAGGTTCGGCTTTCCCGGGCAACAACCCGGGGTCGGGATGATGGAGGAGCAGATGCAGGTGTGGCCCGGGTCGTCGTACCCGTTGGGCGCGACGTACGACGGGATGGGCACCAACTTCTCGCTCTTCTCCGAGGTCGCGCACAAGGTCGAGCTCTGCCTGTTCGACGACTCCGGCCGGGAGACCAAGATCGGCCTGCCCGAGGTCGACGGCTTCGTCTGGCACGGCTACCTGCCCAACGTCGGCCCCGGCCAGCGCTACGGCTACCGCGTGCACGGCCCGTACGACCCGGCTGCCGGGCTGCGCTGCAACCCGCGCAAGCTGCTGCTCGACCCGTACGCGAAGGCCATCGACGGCAAGGTCGACTGGCACCCGTCGCTGTTCGCCTACGACTTCGAGCACCAGGACCGGCCCAACGACGACGACTCGGCGCCGTTCCTGCCCAAGGCCGTGGTGGTGAACCCCTACTTCAACTGGGGCACCGACCGCCCGCCGGGCCGGCCGTACAACGAGACCGTGATCTACGAGGCCCACGTCAAGGGCCTGACGTTCCTGAACAAGGACATCCCGCTGGAGATGCGCGGGACGTACGCGGGGCTGTCCCACCCGTCGATGATCGAGCACCTGCAGAAGCTGGGCGTGACCGCGGTCGAGCTGATGCCGGTGCACCAGTTCATCCACGACCACGGGCTGCGCCAGCGCGGGCTGCGCAACTACTGGGGCTACAACACGATCGGGTTCTTCGCGCCCGACGCGGCGTACGCGTCCAGCGGCACGGCCGGGCAGCAGGTGCAGGAGTTCAAGGCCATGGTGCGCGACCTGCACGAGGCCGGCATCGAGGTCATCCTGGACGTGGTCTACAACCACACCGCCGAGGGCAACCACCTGGGCCCGACGCTGTCCATGCGCGGCATCGACAACCAGGCCTACTACCGCACGGTCGACGGCCAGCCCGAGTACTACATGGACTACACCGGCACCGGGAACACGCTCAACGTCCGGCACCCGCACACGCTGCAGCTGATCATGGACTCGCTGCGCTACTGGGTCACCGAGATGCACGTCGACGGCTTCCGCTTCGACCTGGCCTCCACGCTGGCCCGCGAGTTCTACGACGTCGACCGGCTGAGCGCGTTCTTCGACCTGGTCCAGCAGGACCCGACGGTCTCCCAGGTCAAGCTCATCGCCGAGCCCTGGGACGTCGGTCCCGGCGGCTACCAGGTCGGCAACTTCCCGCCCCAGTGGACCGAGTGGAACGGCAAGTACCG
>DATINN010000252.1:0-2252 GCA_035474175.1 Mycobacteriales bacterium
GACCCCCCGAGCCCCCAACCCGCCAACCAGCCTCGATGCCGAAGGCGAGCCACCGGGTCCGATGCCGAAGGCGAGCCACCCGGGCCCGATGCCGAAGGCGAGCCACCCGGGTCCGATGCCGAAGGCGAGCCACCCGGGCCCGATGCCGAAGGCGAGCCACCCAACGCGCCACGAGCGAACGATGCCGCAGGCGAGCCACCCAACGCGCCGCCGGCGATCGATGCCGCAGGCGAGCCACCCGACGTGCCGGGGCCGGAAGCCCGAGCGCAGTTCCGGGGGACCGGGGGCCGCTTCCCCGGAATGACTGACGATCCTGAGTCGGCGAGCGCGCCGAACGGCGCGCGAGCAGGCGCAACTACAGGATCGTGTCCGAGGGGGGACTTGAACCCCCACGCCCGTTAAAGGGCACTAGCACCTCAAGCTAGCGCGTCTGCCATTCCGCCACCCGGACCGGTGTGCCGGACCACCTTACCGGCCCGCGCCGGGGTGTCCCAACGGGGTTGGGTGGTAGGAACCAGCCATGAGCAGCGCGCAGGACGAGGTCGTCGAGCTGTGCTCGGAGCTGATCCGCTTCGACACGTCCAACCCGACCAGCGACGAGCGGGCCGCCGCCGAGTGGGTGGCCGGCAAGCTGGACGAGGTCGGCGTCCAGTCCCGGTTGTACGAGTCGGATCCGGGCCGGGCCAGCGTGGTGGCCCGGATCGAGGGCGCGGACCGGTCCCGGCCGGCGCTGCTGATCCACGGTCACCTCGACGTGGTGCCGGCCGACCCGGGCGAGTGGTCGGTGCACCCGTTCGGGGGTGAGGAGAAGGACGGCTACCTCTGGGGCCGGGGCGCGATCGACATGAAGGACATGGACGCGATGATGCTGGCGCTGGTCCGCCAGTGGGCCCGGTCCGGCACGAGGCCGCCGCGGGACGTGGTGGTGGCGTTCGTGGCCGACGAGGAGGCCGGCGGGACCAAGGGCGCGCGGTTCCTGGTCGACGAGCACGCGGTGGAGTTCGAGGGCTGCACGGAGGCGGTCAGCGAGGTCGGCGGGTTCAGCGTGACGCTGCGGGACGACCTCCGGATGTACCCGATCCAGACGGCCGAGAAGGGCATGGCCTGGCTCAAGCTCATCGCCAAGGGCCGCCCCGGCCACGGTTCGATGCACCACGACGACAACGCAGTCACCCGGCTGGCGGAGGCGGTGTCCCGCATCGGCCGGTACGAGTTCCCGGTCGTGATGACGAAGACCGTGCGGCAGTTCCTGGAGGCGCTGTCCGAGCAGCTCGGGGTGGACGTCGACCTCGACACCGCCGACCGGGAGGAGATCACCGCGCTGATCCGCCGGCTCGGCGGCCTGTCGGTGATGATCGGCGCGACGCTGAGCAACACGGCCAACCCGACGATGCTCGACGCCGGCTACAAGTCCAACGTCATCCCGGGCACGGCCACGGCGACGATCGACGGGCGGTTCCTGCCCGGCCAGGAGGACGAGTTCGAGCGGCAGCTGGACGCGCTGCTCGGGTCCGGGGTGGTGAAGGAGTGGATCCACCGCGACCAGGCGGTGGAGACGGACTTCGACGGCCCGCTGGTGGAGGCGATGGCGGCGGCGCTGCGGGCGGAGGACGACCTGGCGCTGCCGGTGCCGTACACGATGTCGGGCGGGACGGACGCGAAGTCCTTCGAGCGGCTGGGGATGCGCTGCTTCGGGTTCTCGCCGCTGCTGCTGCCGGCCGACCTCGACTTCGCCCGGCTGTTCCACGGGATCGACGAGCGGGTGCCGACGGACGCGCTGCGCTTCGGCGTCCGGGTGCTGGACCGCTTCGTGGCGGCGTCATGACCAGCACGGTGCCGGTCGCGCTGGTCACCGGCGGGGCGGGCGGGTTCGGCCGGGCGTTCGCCCGCCGCCTGTCGGCCCGCGGCTACGCGATCGTGGTCGCCGACCTGGACGCCGACGGCGCGGCCGAGGTCGCGACCGACGTCGGCGGCACGCCGGTCCGGGCCGACGTCTCGAAGCCGGAGGACACGGTCGCGGCCGTCCGCACCGCCGTCGAGGCGTACGGGCGGCTGGACGTGGTCGCGCTCAACGCCGGCGTCAGCTCGGGGCTGGGCCCGACCGACCCGCTGGACCTGGCCGCGTACCGGCGGATCGCCGGGGTCAACCAGGACGCGGTCGTGTACGGGCTGGACGCCGCGGTCCCGCACCTGCGCCACACCGGCGGCCGGGTGGTGGTCACGGCGTCGCTGGCCGGGCTGGTGCCGATGCC
>DATINN010000253.1:0-1828 GCA_035474175.1 Mycobacteriales bacterium
GCCAGACCCTGCAGGGCGCCGACCTCCGGTTCGGCGTCGACCACCCGGCCGGCCTGCCGCACCAGGCCGTCCGCCCGGCCCTGCCCCGGCTGCCGTCGTCCACAGTGGACAAGCTGGACCGGCTGGCCACCAGCCACCGGACCACGCTGACCACGGTGCTGGCCGCGGCCGTGTTCGCCGCCCACGCCGCCGACGCGAGCGCGGAGCGGGCGGTGATCGGGTTGACCGTCAGCAACCGGGACCACCCCCGGCTGCGGTCGACCGTCGGCTGCCTGGCCGACCAGCTCCCGCTCGTGGTCGACCTCGGCGGTCGGCCCACGTTCGGCGAGCTGGTCGGCCGGGTGCGGGAGGCGCTCATCGACGCGTACGACCACCGGCTGCCGCTGGGGGTGCTGCTGCCGCTGCTGGACCAGAGCGAGCCGCCGGTGTTCGGGGTCAACCTCAACTTCCTGCCGCCGCCGGCCCGGCGGCCGCTGGAGCCGGCCCCGGAGCTGCCGTACGGGATCACCAAGCGGCGGGCCGAGCCGTGGTGGCTCGGCGACGCCGGGCTGGCGTACCGGCCCCGGGTGGACGGGGGCGGGCTGGCCGGCGAGATCGAGGGCGACGCCCACCTGCAGGGCGCGGCTGAGGTCGGGCGGCGCGGGGAGCGGTTCGGCGCGCTGCTCGCGGCCGTGGCCGAGGACCCGGGCGTGGACGTGCGGGCGCTGTCCGGCGCCCCGGCCGGGAGGCGCTGAGATGACGACGCCCGGCACCCTCCGGTACGAGGCCAGCTACTACCAGCGCGACTGGGTGCTGGCCTGCCGCGACGCCACCTCCTTCTACAGCGAGCCGGTGGCCTGGGACATCCACGGCGAGCTCGACCCGGCCGTGCTCACCCGGGCGCTGCGGGACCTGGTCGGCCGGCACGACGCGCTGCGGACCGCGTTCCGCCCCCGCGACGGGGACGTCGACCAGCTGGTCTGGCCGGAGGTCGAGGTCGAGCTGCGGACGGTCGACCTGTCCGCGGACCCGGACCCGGCTGCCGCGCTGGAGACGTACCTGGTCCGGGAAGCGGAGCGGCCCCGGCCGCTGGTGGCGCCGCCGCTGTGGCACGCGGTGCTGCTGCGGCTCGGCGACCGGCACCAGGTGCTGGCGATGTTCATCCATCACCTGGTCTTCGACGGCTGGTCGCACGGCGTGCTGCACGACGAGCTGGTCCGCTGCGTCCGGGCCGCGGTGGCGGGCCGGCCGCCGCGGCTGCCCCGGCTGCCGCTGCGGCCGGGCGAGTTCGCCCGCGAGGAGCGGACGCTGCGCGACGCCGACGCCGAGCGCTGGTGGACCGGGCAGCTGGCCGCGCTGCCGCCGCTCACCAGCACGCCCGAGGTCGGCGGCCGGTTCGTCTCCGCCCCGCTGCCGGCGGTGCCGCTGCGGCACAGCGAGGCGCTGCGGGACCTGGCCGACATGCACGGCGTCGGCTTCAACGAGGCGCTGCTGGCCACCGTCGTGGCCACCCGCCGGCACCAGGTCGGCGACGACGTGGTGCTCGGCATCACCCGGGCCAGCCGGGACCGGCCGGAGTCGCACCGGGTGATCGGCCCGCTGCTGGACCACCTGCCCGTGCGGGTGGACACCTCGGGCGGGATCAAGGTCCGGGACCTGCTGGAACGGGTGCACCACGCGTACCGGGAGGCGGCGGTGCGCAAGCTGCCGCTGGGCCTGATCCGGCGGGTCGTCGCCGAGGACCTGACCGACCGCGGCGGCCGGCTCTACGACACCCGCTACAACTACATGCCCAGCGCGTCCAGCGGCGCGGCGGTCGTGCTGGGCCCGGGCGGCGAGGTCCGGATCG
>DATINN010000254.1:0-1768 GCA_035474175.1 Mycobacteriales bacterium
GCTGCTGGCCCGGCACTACCTGGACGCCGAGACCTCCGGGGCGTACGGGGTGGCGTCGCTGTTCGCGAAGGCGATCCTGTGGGGGTCGCAGTTCGTCGCGCAGGCGGCGTACCCGGCGCTGGCGGCGGCGGAGGGGCGGCACCGGCTGCTGGTGCGGACGCTGGCGGCGACCGCGGGCCTCGGGTTGGTGGGCATCGGCGGCACGGCCGTGCTCGGGCATCAGCTGGTGCGGGTGGCGACCGGCAGCGGGTACGGGCTGTCGACCGGGATGCTGGTCGCGTTCGCGCTGCTCGGGATGACGTGGTCGGTGACGCAGGTGCTGCTGCTGGCCGCGGTGGCGGTCGGGGACCGGCGGCCGAGCCGGCTGCTGTGGGGGCTCATCGCGGTCGAGGCCGCGGTGGTGGCGGCCGGGCCGCACCACTCCCCGGCCGAGATCCTCACCGTGTGCACGGTCGCCGTGCTGCTGTTCGCCGTGCTCATCGCGGTGCTGGAGTGGACCGCGCGAACCGCACCGCCCGCGCCGGTGCCGGTGGTCGCCACCGACCCGGCCGCGACCCCCGTCCCCCTCCCCACTACCGAGCCCGCGCCAGCTGACCGGGCAGTGGACCGAAGGCCGAACCGGACGCCGGACCGGCAGGCCGACCTGGCAACAGACCGGGCGACGGACCGGGAGACCGACCGGGCAGCGGATCGGCCGACCAACCAGGCGGCCGCCCAGGAGGCCGACCTGGCAACAGACCGGGCGGCCGAGCAGGCGGCGGGGCGGTCCGCCGCCCCGCCCCGGTAGGGTCCGCCGCCGTGGACACCGCCGCCTTCGCCGCCCGCCTGCCGGGCTGCTTCCCCGGCGCCGACCTCTACGGGGAGGCGCCGCTGGACCGCCGCTTCGCCAAGGTGGTCGAGACCGTCGACGGGATGTCCACCGAGCACACGCTGACGCTGCTCAACCTGGCCGCCTCGCTGCTGCCGGCCGGCGAGACGTACCTGGAGGTGGGCTCGTACCGGGGACGGTCCGCGGTCGGGGCCGCGCTCGGCAACCCGGACCGCACGTTCACCGCGATCGAGAACTTCCGGGAGTTCGGGCTGGACCCGGCCGAGAGCGAGCGGCTGCTGCGGGCGGCGCTGAGCGACTGGGACGTCGCCGACCGGGTCAGCCTGCTGCGCGGGGACGGGTTCCGGCTGCTGCTCGGCGGCAAGGTCCCCGGCCCGGTCGGCGTCTACTTCTACGACGGCGCGCACTCCCGGCTGGCCCAGCACCTCGGGCTGGGGCTGGCCGAGCCGGTGCTCGCCGACGAGGCGCTGGTCGTCGTGGACGACGCGTCCTGGCCGCAGGTCGAGCGGTCGACCGAGCGGTACGTGGCCCGGCACCCGGGCTACCAGCTGCTGTTCGACCTGCGAGCCGAGCGGGCCGAGGATCCGCGCTGGTGCAACGGGGTCAAGGTGTACGCGTGGCGCCGGCCGCCCGGCGCGCGCCGGGCCCGGTCCCGGCCCGACCTGGTCTGGCGCCGCATCGCCCACCTCTACCTGCACGAGCCCGCGCTGGTCGCGGCCTGGCGGATCCTGCCGCGCTACCCGCGCCTGTCGGCCGCGCTCAAGCGCGTCTACCTGCACGGCGGCAGCGAGGTCCCGCCCCCCACCTCCTGACCCGAGCCGGCCCGCACCCGCCCGCCGGCCCGCACCAGTCTGCGCCGGCCCGACCGGCCCGACCCCGGCCCGCCTGACCCGGCCCGCACGGGGCCGGCAGGGTCAGACGCGGCCCGGTCCCGACCCC
>DATINN010000255.1:0-2975 GCA_035474175.1 Mycobacteriales bacterium
GCGATGCTCGGCGTCTGGCTGACCGGGCGGGCCTACCTGCCGCTGGACGTCACGCACCCGCCGGCCCGGCTGGCCGAGCTGATCGAGGACTCCGCGGTGGACACCGTGGTCGCCGACGGGCGCTGCCCGGAGCTGCCGGCGGTCCGGATCGACCTGGACAAGGTCCTGGCCGGCGGGCCGGCCGCCTGGGACGCGCCCGCACCGCCGACCCCGTCCACGGACCCGGCGCGGGTTGCCGACCCGACCCGGCCCGCGGACTCGACCCGGCCCGCGGACCCGGCGCGGGCTGCGTACCGGCTGTACACGTCCGGCTCGACCGGCCGGCCCAAGGGCGTCACCGTGCCGCACCGGGCCCTGGGCTCGTTCCTGCGCGCCATCGGCCGGCTGCTGCCGCTGACCGCGGGCGACGTCGTGCCGTACCTGACCACGCCGTCGTTCGACATCTCCGGCCTGGAGCTGTGGCTGCCGCTGACCGCCGGGGCCACGGTCCGGGTGATCGACGAGGACGCGGTCCGGGACGGGGCCGTGCTGGCCCGCCGCCTGCAGGGCTGCACGGTGGCCCAGCTGACCCCGACCGGCTGGCAGATCCTGCTCTCCGGCGGCTGGACCGGCGACCGCGGCCTGCGGGCGCTCGTCGGCGGCGAGGTCGTGCCGCCGGTGCTGGCCGAGCAGCTGCTGGGCCTGACCGGACAGCTCTGGAACGTGTACGGCCCGACCGAGACCACGATCTGGTCCGCCGCGCACCGGGTCACCGCCGCCGACGTGACCGGCCGGTCGGTCCCGGTCGGCCGGCCGCTGCCCAACACCGTCCTGCATGTTGTCGACGCCGGTGGCCGGCCGCTGCCGCCCGGCACGGTGGGCGAAATCTGCATCGGCGGGGCCGCGGTCGCCGACGGCTACCACCACCGCGAGGAGCTGACCGCGCAGCGCTTCACCGCGCTGCCGGAGCTGCCCCGCGGCGCGGCCCCCGACCGCTGGTACCGCACCGGCGACCGCGGCCGTTGGCTCCCCGACGGCACCCTGGAGTGCCTGGGCCGGGCCGACGGCCAGGTCAAGGTGCGCGGCGTCCGGGTCGAGATCGGCGAGGTCGAGGCGG
This sequence comes from Mycobacteriales bacterium, assembly GCA_035474175.1. GTDB lineage: Bacteria > Actinomycetota > Actinomycetes > Mycobacteriales > CADCTP01 > CADCTP01. The sequence continues at coordinate 1,097 of DATINN010000255.1, forward strand.
CGCTGTCCCGGATCCCCGGCGTCGCCGCCGGCGCCGTCACCCTGGACCGCGCCGGGACGGCCGGGGCCCGCCTGGTCGGCCACCTCGTGCTGGAGCCACCGGCCGACCCGGCCACGGTCGAGGAGCTGCTGCGCACGACGCTGCCGGCCGCGTACGTCCCGGAGGTGTGGACGACGCTCGACGCGCTGCCCCGGACGCCGAACGGCAAGGTCGACCGGGCCGCGCTGCCCGCGGCCGGCCCGCAGGCCCGGGCCTTCGAGCCGCCGGCGACCGACGTCGAGCAGCTCGTGGCCGACATCTGGTGCGAGGTGCTGGAGCTGCCCGAGGTCGGCCGGCTGGACTCGTTCCTGGCCCTGGGCGGGCACTCGCTGTCCGCGACCCGGGTCGCCGCCCTGCTGCGCGCCGACCTCGACCTCGCCGTGCCGGTCCGGCTGCTGTTCGAGCACCCCCGGCTGTGCGACCTGGCCGCCGCGGTCGACCACCTGCTCACCGTCGAGGTGGGCGCGTGAGCGCCCCGCCCCGCAGCCGTACGGCCGGCGCGCGCGAGGACCGGCTCGCCCAGGCCCGGGCCCGGCGGCAGGCCCGGCAGGGGGCCGCCGAGGCGGTCGCGGCCATCCCGGCCCGGCCGGCCGGGGTCACGCCGCTGTCGAGCGCGCAGCGCCGGTTCTGGTTCGTCCGGCAGCTGGACCCGGCGCACGACCCGTTCCACCTGCCGGTCGTGCTGCGGCTGGAGGGCGCGGTCGACACCGACCGGCTGGTGGCCGCGTTCCGGCAGGTCGTGGCCCGGCACGAGGTGCTGCGGACCCGGATCGTGGAGGTGGACGGCGAGCCCGGCGCGGTCGTCGACGCCGCGCCCGCGGACGCCTGCCGGGTCCGCGACGTGACCGACGTGGACGCGGCCGTCCGGGCCGCCGCGGACGCCCCGTTCGACCTGGCCACCGACCAGCCCTGGCGGCTGGACCTGCTGCGCGGCGGGACCGCGGTGACGCTGGTCGCGACGTTCCACCACGTCGCCTTCGACGGCTGGTCGGCCGGCGTCCTGCTGACCGAGCTGGGCGCCGCGTACCGGGGCGAGACGCTGCCCCCGCTCCCCCTCCAGTACGCCGACCTCGCCCACCACCGCGCCACCCCCGAGGGCCGCGAGGGGGCCCAGGTCGAGCACTGGGTCCGCCACCTGACCGGTGCCCCGGCCGCACTCGGCTTCCCGTCCGACCGGCCCCGCACCCCGGCCACCCGGCCGGCCGAGGCGTCGGTCGAGCACGAGCTCGACCCGGCCGCGCTGCACCAGGTGATGGCCGCGGCCGGCTGCACCGCGTTCATGGTGCTGCTGGCGGCCTGGCACGTGGTGCTGGCGCGCTGGACCGGCACCGACGACACGGTCGTCGGCACCGCGGTCGCCGGCCGGACCCGCCCTGAGACGGCGCCGCTGATCGGCTGCTGCGTCGGCACCCTGGCCCTGCGCACGACCGCCGCCCCGGGCGACACCGTCCGCGACCTGCTGGCCCGGACCCGCGGCACCGTCCTGGACGGCCTGGCCCACCAGGGCGTCGGCTACGAGGAGGTGGTGGAGGCCCTGCACCGCAGCGGCTCCGGGCTCTTCGACGTGAGCCTGACCGTGCACACCGAGCCGGACCCCGAGCTGGTGCTGCCGGGCGTCACCGTCACCCCGGTCGACCTCCCCGGCCGCTGGGCCCAGAACGAGATCGAGCTCAGCGTGGCCGGGCCCGGCCTCACCGGCACCGGCCCGGTCACCGTCACCGCGCAGTACTTCACCGAGCTGTACGACGCCGCCACCATCGACCGCGTCCTCGGCCACCTCGACCAGGTGCTGCGCGGGTTCGCCGCCGACCTGGACCGGCCGGTCGCGGCCGTGCCGCTG
>DATINN010000256.1:0-8248 GCA_035474175.1 Mycobacteriales bacterium
AGCGCTACGGCGGCATCGACGCGCCCGACACGTACGGCAACCGCGACAGCCCGGCCGCCATCGAGGGGCAGATGCGCACCCGGTTCACCGACGGCACCGGCGGCTTCGGGGGCTTCTAGAACGCACGCGCGTCGAGGTGGCCAAACGGCCCGTCGACCACCCGGAGCCGGTCCGCCAGTGCCCGCGCCCCGGCGCGGTCGCCGGCGTCGAGCAGGTCGGCCAGCGCGTGCAGCCGGCCGGCGTGCCCGGCGGCCCGGTCCCGGGCGTAGCCGGCCGCGCTGTCGTGGCTGACCATGAAGGCCCAGTCGCTGGACAGTGCCAGCAGCGCCTCCCGGACGAGCTGGTCCAGCACCGGGTCGCGGGCCGGACCGCGGTGCGTGTCCAGCGTGGACAGCAGCCGCTCCTGCACGCCCTTGGCGGCCAGGTTGAGGTCCTGCACGGCCGGCCCCTCCCAGACCCGCCAGTCCTTGCCCGAGCCCCAGGACGAGCGGCCCAGCTGCACCGGCGCCCCGACGTGACCGGCCTCGGCCGCCCCGCGCAGCGTGGTGACCCGGACCCCGGCCTCCGGCAGCGCGCTCAGCACCGCGGCCAGCCAGTCCGGACCCTCGTGCCACCAGTGCCCGAACAGCTCCGTGTCGAACGCGGCCACCACCAGGGCCGGGCGCCCGTGCCGGTCGGCCAGGTCGCGCAGCCGGGTCCGTACGGTGTCGACGAAGTCGGCGGCGTCCCGCCGGACGGCCGCCGCGGCCAGGTCCGGCTCCCAGGGCTTCTTCTCCGCCGGCGGCACGTGCTTGCCGGTCACCCGGGCCGGCCGGAAGCCGGACGCGTGGTCGAAGGTGTGGAAGTCGCGGTAGTCAGGCGCGCCCGGGTAGCCCGCGCGCGGCGACCAGACCCGGTAGCTGACCTCCAGGTCCCGGCCGAAGCACAGCACCGGCGTGGTGCCGACCGGCCGGGCCGCGGCCGTGTCGCCGTGCAGCGCGGGGGAGTCGACCAGGAACCGCTGCACGCCGGCCGCGGCGTACAGGTCCTCCTGGCCCGGGGCGTGGCCGCACTCGGGCACCCAGATCCCGGCCGGCCGTGCACCGAGCCGCAGCGTGGTGTCGTCCAGCCCGACGGCGAGCGCGCCGGCCGCGATCCGCGGCTCCAGCAGCGGCAGGAACGGGTGGGTGGCCGGGCCGCCGAGCAGCTCGACCACGCCCGCGTCGACCAGCGGCCGCAGCGCCCCGGACAGCCCGCCGGTGAGCCAGCGGTCCTCCAGGTCGGCCAGGCAGTCGGTGGCCGCGCGGAACTCGTACCGGGCCAGGGCCGGCAGCCGCGGCGCCGCCTCCTGCGCCCGCAGCTGCCAGTTGCCGGCCCAGGTGTGCAGCTCGCGCAAGCAGTACGGGTCGTCGAGCATCGCCGCCAGCACCGGGGTGACGCCCAGCGTGAGCACGTCCCGGGCCCCGGTGGCGGCCAGCCGGTCCAGCAGCGCGACCACCCGCCGCCACGACCCGGTGAACGCCTGGTGCAGCCACTCCTCGCCCACCGGCCAGGTCCCGGCGTGCGCCACCCACGGCAGGTGGGTGTGCAGCACCAGCGAGAAGGTGCCGATCGGCTTCACGGGCGTTTCACTGCCACCGCGACCAGGTCGAGGCAGCCGTCGAGGTCCTCGGGCGAGAGCACGAAGTCGGCGGTGCGGATCCGGGCCACCGCCCGGCGCAGCTCGACGTGCCAGGTCGCGGGCGGCCCGGCCAGCTGCGCGTCCACCAGGGAGCCGAAGCGCTTGTCCAGCCGGCGCAGCCGCGGCCCGTGCCGCAGCCCCAGCAGCCGGCTCACCTCGAACCCGCCCTCGTCCAGCAGGGCCGCGAACTCGGCCGGGTCCAGCTCGCGATGGTGGAACGGGTTCAGCGGCCGGTTCGGCGGCGAGAACGTCAGCCGGTTGGGCGTGGTCAGCAGCAGCGTCCCGGCCGGCCGCAGCACCCGGGCGCACTCGGCCAGGAACCCGGGCTGGTCCCACAGGTGCTCGATCACCTGCAGGCTGGCCACGACGTCGACCCGGCCGTCGGCCACCGGCAGCCCGGCCAGGTTGCCGCGCACCGCCCGCACCCGCGGGTACGCCGCGGCCACGTGCCCGACCGCGGCCCGGTCGTAGTCCAGCCCGAGCACGGTGCTGGCGACGGCGGCGATCCGGTCCGCGCCATACCCCTCGCCGCACCCCGCTTCCAGCACCACCGCGCCCAGGCAGAACGGCACCAGCGCGTCGTACGCGGCCTCGTGCCGGCGGAACCAGTAGTTCTCCGCCGGGATCCCCGGCAGCGTGCGCTCCCCGGTGAGCTCGAGCGACGGATGCACGGCGGAAAGACTCGCACATCGGGCAAGTCGGCCCCGGCGGCCCGCAGCAGCAGCGGATAGCCTCGATCCAGTCGGTGAGCAGGATCACCGGGACGTCGTTGCCTACTCTTGAGTAACATCGGCGCACCTCAGGCTGGAGGAGGACCGAAGGCGTGGACATCGTCGTACTGGTCAAGCAGGTGCCCGACACGTGGGCCGAGCGCCGCTTGCAGGATTCGGACAAGACGCTCGACCGCGAGTCGGTCGACGCGGTGATGAATGAGATCGACGAGTACGCGGTCGAGGAGGCCCTCCGGTTGAAGGAGGCCCACGGCGGCGAGGTCACGGTCCTGACCATGGGTCCGGAGAAGGCGACCGAGACGATCCGCAAGGCCCTGTCGATGGGCGCGGACAAGGCCCTGCACGTGTCCGACCCGGCCCTGCACGGCTCCTGCGCGGTGCAGACGGCGGAGACGATCGCGGCGGCGCTCGGGACGGTCCCGTACGACCTGGTGGTGCTGGGGTCGGAGTCGACGGACGCCCGGCTGTCGGTGATGGCGGCGATGCTGAGCGAGAAGCTCGGCGTGGCCCAGCTGTCGGGGGCGCGCAAGGTCGAGGTCGACGGTTCGACGGTGACGATCGAGCGGCAGACCGAGACCGGGTTCGACCGGGTCCAGGGCGCGACGCCGGCCGTGGTGAGCGTGGTCGAGAAGATCAACGAGCCGCGATACCCGTCGTTCAAGGGGATCATGGCCGCGAAGAAGAAGCCGGTCACCACGGTGACGATCGCCGACCTCGGCATCGACCCCGGGTCGGTGGGCCTGGCCAACGCGACCAGCGAGGTCGTGGAGATGACGCCGCGGCCGCCGCGGCAGGCCGGTCAGATCGTCAAGGACGAGGGTGACGGCGGCGTGAAGATCGCCGAGTTCCTCGCCGCCCAGAAGCTGCTCTAGGAGACAGGTCATGGCATCCGTTCTCGTTCTGGTCGACCACGCCGAGGGCAGCGTCAAGAAGGTCACGCTGGAGCTGCTGACCGCGGCCCGGTCCCTCGGCGAGCCCGTGGCCGTCGTCGTGGGCGCGCCCGGCGCGGCCGGCCCGCTGACCGATCGGCTGGCGGAGTACGGCGCGACGGCCGTGGTCACCGCGGAGTCGGAGGACGTCGACAAGCACCTGGTGACCCCCGCGGTCGCCGTGCTGGCGTCGCTCGTCGGGTCCGAGTCGCCGGCGGCGGTGCTGATCGCGTCCTCGCCGGAGGGCAAGGAGGTCGCGGCCCGGCTGGCGATGCGGACCCGGTCCGGGATCCTCACCGACGCGGTGGGTGTGGACGGCGACGGCACCGCGACGCAGTCGATCTTCGGTGGCGCGGTCGTGGTGAAGTCCCGCGTCCGCACCGGGACCCCGATCATCACGGTCCGGCCCAACTCCGTCACCGCCGAGCCGGCCCCGGCCCAGCCCGAGACCCGCACCGCCGAGGTCACGCTGGACGACGCGGCGCGCAAGGCGACCGTGCTGGAGCGGGTGGTGGAGGCCAAGGGCGACCGCCCGGCGCTGACCGACGCCGCCATCGTCGTCTCCGGCGGCCGCGGCCTCGGCTCCGGGGACAACTTCACCCTGGTCGAGGCGCTGGCCGACTCCCTCGGCGGCGCTGTCGGCGCCTCCCGGGCTGCCACCGACGCGGGCTGGTACCCGCACCAGAACCAGGTCGGGCAGACCGGCGTCACCGTCTCCCCGCAGCTCTACCTGGCCGTCGGGATCTCCGGCGCCATCCAGCACCGGGCCGGCATGCAGACCTCGAAGACCATCATCGCGGTCAACAAGGACCCGGAGGCGCCGATCTTCGAGCTGGTCGACTTCGGCGTCGTCGGCGACCTGTTCACCGTCGTCCCCCAGCTCACCGAGGAAATCGGTAAGCGGAAGGGCTGAGCCCCGGCATAGGTTCGGGGGGTGACCGACGGGATCCTGGCTCGACCGTTCCGGGCCTCGACCCTCGGCATCCTCGGGCTGATCAGCCTCATCGCGTTCGAGGCCATCGCGGTCGCGACCGCGCTGCCGACCGCGGTCCGGGCGCTGGACGGCCTGGCCTGGTACGGGTGGTCGTTCACGGCCCTGCTCGGCACCTCGATCGTGGCCATGGTGGTGGCCGGCGAGCTGGCCGACCGGGTCGGCGGCCGGCTGCCGCTGGTGATCGGGGTCAGCTCGTTCCTGGCCGGGCTGCTCACCGCCGGGCTGGCCCCGAACATGGCCGCGTTCCTGCTCGGCCGGGCGCTGCAGGGTGTGGGCGTCGGCCTGCTCATCGTCGTGATGTACGTCATCGTCGGCGACCAGTACCCGGAGGCGCTGCGGCCGAAGGTCTTCGGCGCGATCTCGGCCGCCTGGGTGGTGCCGTCGCTGGTCGGCCCGGTCGTGGCCGGGGCGCTGGCGCAGGGGCCGGGCTGGCGCTGGGTCTTCCTCGGGCTGGTGCCGCTGGTCGTGATCGCGGTCGTGTCGCTGCTGCCGACGCTGCGCCGGCTCCGGCGTCCGGCCGAGCCGGCCGCGGCCACCCCGGGCCGGCGGTTCGCCGCGGTCGGCGCGGCCGCCGGCGTCGCGGCCGTGCAGTGGTCGCTGCAGGAGCTGTCCTGGCTCCGGGTGCCGGTGCTGGTGGCCGGCCTGGTCCTGATCGTGCTGGTGCTGCGGGTGCTGCTGCCGCGCGGGACCGCGCACGTGCGGCGCGGGGTGCCGGCGGTGGTGGCGTTCCGCGGGCTGATGGCGGGCACGTTCTTCTCGGTCGAGTCGCTGGTGCCGCTGACCCTCACGCTGGTGCACGGCTACTCGCCGACCAGCGCCGGCGTGCCGCTCACGGTCGGCGCGCTGGGCTGGTCGGGGGCGTCGTTGTGGCAGGCGCGACGCGGTGACGTGGCCCGGCACACCCTGGTTCGCGCCTGCTTCCTGCTCGTCGCGGTGGCCGCGGCCGGCATGGCCGTGGTCGCCCAGCCCTGGTCGCCGGCCTGGGTGATCTACCCGGTCTGGGTCGCCGGCGGCTTCGGGATGGGGCTGGGCATGACCAGCCTGTCGGTGCTGCTGCTGCAGCTGAGCCCGCCGGCCGAGCGCGGGATCAACTCCTCCGCGCTGCAACTGGCCGACTCCACCGGCAGCGCGCTGTGCATCGGCCTGGGCGGAGCGCTGGTGGCGGCCGCGGCCCGCGACGTGCTGCCGCTCGGCCGGGCCGTCGGCAGCCTCGACCTGCTCATGTGCGCGGTCGCGCTGGGGGCGGCGCTGCTGGCCGGCCGGGCCCGGCCGCCGGCCCGGGTCGCCGCCTCGCCGCGCGGCGCCGAAGCCGTACGCTGATCGGGATGCATTACCTCGACCATGCCGCGACCACCCCGATGCTGCCGGAGGCCATCGACGCCGTCGCCGCCGCGTTGCGCGAGACCGGCAACCCGTCCTCCCTGCACGCCGCCGGCCGCGGCGCCCGCCGGGTGGTCGAGGAGTCGCGGGAACGGCTGGCCGCCGCGGTCGGCGCCAAGCCGTACGAGGTGGTGTTCACCGGGGGCGGGACCGAGGCCGACAACCTCGCGGTGAAGGGCATGTTCTGGGCCCGCCGGGACGCCGACCCACGGCGCCGGGTGGTGCTGGCCAGCGCGGTCGAGCACCACGCCGTCGTCGACTCGGCCGAGTGGCTGGAGCGGCACGAGGGCGCGTCGGTGCGCTGGCTGGACGTCGACACCGAGGGCCGGGTGCGGCCGGAGACGCTGCGGGCGGCGCTGGCCGACGCCGGTGACACGGTCGCGCTGGTGTCGGTGATGTGGGCCAACAACGAGGTCGGCACCGTGCAGCCGATCGCCGCGCTGGCCGCGATCGCGGCCGAGCACGGGGTGCCGTTCCACACCGACGCCGTGCAGGCCGTCGGCGCGGTGCCGGTCGACTTCGGCGCGTCCGGGGCGGGCGCGCTGGCCCTGACCGGGCACAAGCTCGGCGGTCCGGTCGGCGCCGGCGCGCTGGTGCTGGGCCGGGACGTGGCCTGCGCGCCGTTGCTGCACGGTGGCGGGCAGGAGCGCGAGGTCCGCTCGGGCACGCTGAACACGGCCGCGATCGTCGGACTGGCGGTGGCGACCGAGGCCGCCGTGGCCGCCCGGCCGGTCACGATGACCCGGGTCGCGGACCTGCGGGACTCGCTCGTCGCGGGCGTGCGGGACCGGGTGCCGGACGCGGTGCTGACCGGCGACCCGGCCGACCGGCTGCCCGGCAACGCCCACTTCGCCTTCCCCGGCTGCGAGGGCGACTCGCTGCTCATGCTGCTGGACGCGCGCGGCGTGCAGTGCTCGACCGGGTCGGCCTGCTCGGCCGGGGTGGCCCAGCCCAGTCACGTGCTGACCGCGATGGGGGTGTCGCCGGACCTCGCCCGCGGGTCGCTGCGGTTCTCGCTCGGGCACAGCTCGACCGAGGCCGACGTGGACGCGCTGCTCTCGGCCCTGCCGGGCGCGGTCGAGCGGTCCCGGCGGGCGGTGCTCGCCTCGGGCTCGTTCTCGGGCTCCCGATGAGTGTGCTGGCCGCCGTCTCCGGCGGGGGTTCACAGTGAGCGTGCTGGCCGCCGTCTCCGGCGGGGGTTCACAGTGACGGTGCTGGCCGCCGGGTCGGGCGGGGGCTCCCGGTGAGGGTGCTCGCCGCCGTCTCCGGCGGGGTCGACTCGGCCGTGGCCATGGCCCGGGCCGTCGACGCCGGGCACGACGTGACCGCGGTGCACCTGGCGCTGGCCCGCAACCCGGCCTCGACCCGGACCGGTGCCCGCGGCTGCTGCACGCTGGAGGACGCCCGCGACGCCCGGCGGGCCGCCGACGTGCTCGGCGTCCCGTTCTACGTCTGGGACCTGGCCGAGCGGTTCGCCGAGGACGTGATCGACGACTTCGTGGCCGAGTACGCGGCCGGCCGCACCCCCAACCCCTGCCTGCGCTGCAACGAGAAGATCAAGTTCGCCGCGGTGCTGGACCGGGCGATCGCGCTCGGCTTCGACGCGGTCGTGACCGGCCACCACGCCCGGCTGGCCGACGGGGTGCTGCGCCGGTCCGTGGACGCGGCCAAGGACCAGTCGTACGTGCTGGCCGTGCTGACCGCGGACCAGCTGGCGCACGCGGTCTTCCCGCTCGGCGACTCGACCAAGGAGTCGGTGCGGGCCGAGGCGGCGGCGCGCGGGCTGGCGGTCGCCGACAAGCCCGACTCGCACGACATCTGCTTCATCGCCGACGGGGACACCCGCGGCTTCCTGCGCTCGGCCCTGGGCGACCGGCCCGGGCCGGTGGTCGACGCCGAGACCGGGGACGTCGTGGGGCGGCACGAGGGCGCGTACGGGTTCACGGTCGGGCAGCGGCGCGGGCTCGGGCTGGCGCAGCCCGGCGGGCCGCCCCGGTACGTGCTGTCGATCGAGCCGGTGGCCGGGACCGTCACCGTCGGGCCGGGGTCGATGCTGGACGTCGGCGTGGTCATCGGGTCCCGCCCGGTGTGGACGTCCGGCGCCGCGCCCTCGGACGCCTTCGACTGCCTGGCCCAGCTGCGCGCCCACGGCGCCCCGGTCCCCGCGTCGGTCCAGGTCTCCCCGGGCTCGGTTTCCCCGGGCTCGGTTTCCCCGGGCGCGGTTTCCCCGGGCTCGGTTTCCCCGGGCTCGGTCTCGGCGGGCTCGGTCTTGCCCGGCTCGGTCTCGCCCGGCTTCGTCTCTGCGGGCTCGGTCGAGGTGCGGCTGCACCGGCCGGTGCGCGGCGTCGCGACCGGGCAGGCCGTCGTCCTCTACGACGGCGACACCGTGCTCGGCTCGGCCACGATCACCGCCACGGCACGTGTCGAGCCGGCCGAGATGGGCACCCCGATCGGGTGAGCCGCACAGATCTGCGTGCCGTTCGACGCGGTCGCGCACATCCACGCCGACCTGGCCGAGGCGGCGCTGCGGATGATGGAGCTCAACCTGGACGCC
>DATINN010000257.1:0-8769 GCA_035474175.1 Mycobacteriales bacterium
CGGCTCGGCCCCCGCCGGTCGCCCCGGCAGGCAGCCTGCCGGCTCGGCCCCGCCGGTCGTCCCGGCGGGCAGTTTCCCAGCCCCGGGGCGGGCGGCCTGCCGGCCCGGCTCCGCCGGTCGTCCGGGCGGGCTTGCGGCGGCCAGGTCTTCACCGCCTCGCCGGTGGCCGGGTGCGCCCGCTGCGGGCGGCCGAGCCCGCACCGCCTCGCCGGTCGCCCGGGAGAGTCGCGCGGCGGGGCCCGCGCGGCTCGGCCGGCCGTCGGGACGCTGGGTCGACGCAGCGGCGGGGGTCGGTCCGGAGGCGGAGGGTGGGTGGGACCGGGGACCGATGCCGGCGCCGGCGCGCACTGGGAGGATCGACCGCATGGAGATCTCTGAGGCGCTCGACTTCGTGCGGCAGCACCACAACGGCGTGCTGGCGGTGAGCCGGGCCGACGGCAAGCCGCAGCTCTCGCCGGTGAACGCGACCGTCAACGACGACGGGCTGGTCGTGATCAGCAGCCGGGAGACGGCGTACAAGGTGCGCAGCTTGCGCGAGCGCCCGTTCGCGTCGTACTGCGCGTTCACCGACCGGTTCTACGGCGACTGGGTGCAGGTCGAAGGGCCGGTGCGGATCGTGGCGCTGCCGGAGGCGATGGAGCCGCTGGTCGACTACTACCGCTCCATCTCCGGCGAGCACCCCGACTGGGACGACTACCGCGCCGCCATGCAGCGCGACCAGCGCGTCCTCATCACGATCACCCCCGAGCGCGTCGGCCCCACCCGCCAGGGCTGAGCTCGCCGCCCGCACCGCGGCCAGGCGGCCCGCCGCCGCACCTCAGACGGCGGTGAGGCGGCGTACGGGGGTCTCGGCCAGGCGGCGCTGCGCGGCCCGGTACGCCGGGGGCCGCCGGATCGAGGCCGGCAGCACCACCGACGCGGCCCGGAGCCCGCGCAGCGTGACCGACGCGCCGAGGTCGGTCGTCGGCAGGCCGGGGGACCGGTAGAGCCGCCGGGCCCAGCGCGGCAGCGACGCGAACGCCAGCCCGGCCGCCGACGCCCAGACCGCCCGGGCCGGCGTCGCCACCTGCACCAGCTTCGGCATCGGCGGCAGGAACAGGAACCGCGCCGTCTCCCGCGCCGCCGCGGTCACCCGCAGCTCCGGCCGGGTCCGCTCGAAGTAGTCGGCCAGCTCCGCGGTCGACGCCGGCGCCAGGTGCCGCGGGATCCCGACCAGCTCGGCCGCCGTGACCTGCTCGGCGACGTAGCGGTCGGCGTCGGCGGCGGACACCGCCACCCCGGCCCGTCGGGCGATCGTCAGGAAGGAGTCGATCTCGCCGCAGTGCACCCACAGCAGCAGCTCCGGGTCGGGCGCCCAGTAGCCGGTGCCGGACTCGGGCTCGACCCCGCGCACCCGCCGGTGCACGCCGCGCACCCGGGCCGCGGCCCGGTCGGCCTCCGCCCGGGTGCCGAACGTCACCGCGCCCAGATATTCGCCGGTCCGCTGCAGCCGCCCGATCGGGTCCTCCCGGTACGTCGAGTGCTGGTCGACGCCGGCCATCGCCAGCGGGTGCAGCGTGAGCAGGAACAGCGCCCGCACCCCGCCGACCCACTGCATCGGGTCGGCGTGCACCCGCCACGTCACGCTCTGCGGTCCGAAGTATCCGAGATCATCCATCGCCCTCCCAGTGTCCGCCGCCGGACCCGGCCCCGCACGTCAGGGCGGGGTGACGGTCGTCGCGGCGATCGCGTCGAGGTCGCGCTCGGCGAAGCGGAGGTGCTCGCACTCCTCGGTGAGGATCACCCACAGGCAGCGCAGCACGCTCAGCCGCCGGCCGTGCTCCCACAGCGGCCCCTCGACCTCCTCGGCCAGCCGCTGCGGGCTCACCCCGGCCAGGAAGTCGCGCACCTGCCCGACCCGGTCCGCACGCAGCGCCAGCACCTCCGGGTACGAGGGGCTCGCGGCCGGGTCGACGCCGAGCGCCGTCACCGGCTCCGCGACGAAGTCGGTCAGCTCGCTGAACGGCTCGCCCCAGGGGTGGAAGGACCGCTGCCGGCCCTCGATCGCCCCGAGCCAGGCGTCGGTGGCGAAGACCAGGTGCCGCAGCGTCCGGGCGAAGGACCACTCGCCCTCGACCGAGACGTCGACGCTGCCGGCGGGCAGCGCGGCGGCCCGCTCGACGGCGGCGGCCCACTCCTGCTGGATCGCGTCCCAGGCCGCCCGCAACTGCTCCGGGTCGGACGCGCGCCGCAACGACCGGGCCGGGTGCCGGCGGGTCAGCTCCGCCTCGACCAGCGGCGCGATCTCCACCCCGTCGATCCGCAGGCCGTCGATCTCGCTCCCGTCGATCGCGGCGCCGGCCAGCGACACGTCCCGCAGGACGGCGCCGGACAGGTCCACCATCCGGAACCGGGCCCCGGTCAGCTGCACCTTCCGGAATCGCGCCCCGCTCAGGTCGGCGTGCGCGAACTCTTCGGACATCTGTCCTCCTCACTCGGTGAGGCCGCGACCGTAGACGGGAATCCGGACGGTCGGCGTCCGGATGGATCAGCCCAGGCCGGACCAGAAGTCGAGCAGGGCGCGCGCGGTGGCGTCGGGCTGCTGGACCGCGGGCGAGTGGATGGCGTCGCGGATGACGACGGTCGCCGCGCCCAGGCGGGCCGCCATGCCCGCCTGCACCGCGGGCGACCAGGCGTCGTCGTGCTCCCCGTACGCGACCAGCAGCGGGATGCCGGTCGCCTTGAGCTCGTCGGTGCGGTCGGGCTCGGCGCGCAGCGCGTCGCCCATGCCCTGCAGCCCGGCCGCCGACCCGGCCAGGAACCGCTCCCGCAGGAACGCCTTGTGCGCCGCCGGCAGCGCCACCCAGGCCGGGTCGGCCTCGGCCATGGTGCGCAGCGCGTCGTACACGGCCGGCAGGCCGCCCGCGGCCAGCACCGGCTCCAGCGCCCCCATCCGCTCCCGCCGGTCCCCGCCGATCGCGGCCGGCCCGGAGTCGAGCAGCACCAGCGACCGGGCCGCCGACGGCGCGGCGATCACCGCCGCCCGCGCCACCAGCCCCCCGTACGAGTGCCCGACCAGGTGCGGCGGCTCGCCCAGCGCCTCGATCACCGCCAGCACCGTGGTGGCCAGCGCGTCCGGCGTGTACGCCGCGAGCTCGTCCGGCCCCGGCGTCTCGTACTGCCCGGGCAGGTCCATCGCGACCACCCGCCACCCGCCCGCCGCCAGCAGCGGCAGCACGGGCGCGAAGTCCTCCTTGGTCCCGGTGTAGCCGGGCAGGAACAGCACCGGCGGGCCGTCCCCGGCGGTCAGCACCGCGACCGGGCCGGCGGACGTGGACAGGCGGGGTGAGCTCACCGGTCCATCCTGCCCGCGGCCCTCAGCCGTACGCGACCAGGCGCCCGGCACCGGCGACCACCACGAGCCGGCCGATCCGGGACAGGCCGGCCGCGGCCGGGACCGGGGTGCCGGCCCGGACCGTGGTCACCGGCGTGCCGGTCGAGGCCGGCCGCACCGTGAACCCGTCCGGCCCGGCCAGCACGACCTGGCCCTCGGCCAGCGCCGGCGGCCCGGTGGCGGCCGCGGACCACAGCACCTTCCTCGTGCGGGTGTCGACGCCGACCGCCCTCGTGCCGGTCCACACGACCAGGAACCCGCCGTCGGCGACCGCGGCCGGCGTGCCGGTCACCGCCAGCCGGTCGTCCAGGGTGTCGCCGGCCGGAGCGGCCGTGGCCTTCTGCTCGTTGTCCTGGCTCACCCCGTACGCGGTGAGGGTGCGGCCGGACAGCACCGTCACCCGCTGGTCGGCGGTGAGCACATGCGGGTCGGAGCCGGGCGCGAGCGAGCCCACCCACGGCTCCTTGTCCGCGAACGGCAGGTGCACGACCAGCCGCCGCTCCCCGGCCGCGCACCGGGCCACGGTGACGACCGCGAGCTGCCCGGCGACGGCGGGGTCGAGCGTGCAGCCGGCGGCCGTGTACGTCCACCGGTTGAGGCCGCCGCCGGGGTCGAAGGCGATCATCTGGTCGCCGCCGGTCGCGACGGCCACGCCCGGGCCGCTGGTGAGCGTGGCGTCGGTGCGCAGCTCCAGGGTGCGATACCAGCGGCGCGCGCCGGTGGCGGCGTCCAGCGCGACCAGGTCGCGGCAGCCGTCGGCCTTGGCGAACAGCGCCAGCACCACGCCGTCCCGCCGGTCCGCGTCGCACAGCCGCGCGTTGCCCCGCTCGTACGACCAGCGCTCCGCGCCGGTGGCGGGGTCCAGCCCGCTGACCCGGTCCGGACCGGTGGCGACGACGGTCGGGCCCTCGACCGGGGCGGTCGCGGTGCCGGTCGGCGCCGTCCACAGCTGGCGGACGGTGGCCGGCAGCGGGCCGATCTCCGCGGCGGTCGGGGTGTCGGTCGCGGTGCGGATCGTCGTGGTCAGCGCGTCGGAGTGGCGCACGACCGGGACGGCGACCGCGACCACGGCGGCGGCGGCCACGAGGCCGGCGACGGTGCCGATCACGGTCGAGGTGCGCACGGGCCTATGGTCCCAGCCGGTGCAGCGTGACCTCGCGCAGGGCGCCGTCTGCTGCGTCGATGCTCAGGAACGTCCGGTCCGGCTGGCGGCGGCGGTCGGTGGGCGAGCCGGGGTTGAGCAGGCGCAGGCCGGTGGGGGCGGTGGTGTCCCAGGGGATGTGCGAGTGGCCGAAGATCAGCACGTCGGTGTCCGGGTACGCGGCGGCGCACCGGCGCTCCCGGCCGGTCCGATCGCCGGTCTCGTGCACGACCGCGAACCGGACCCCGGCCAGCGTGGCCCGCGCGACCTCGGGCAGCCGGGCCCGCAGCGCCGGCCCGTCGTTGTTGCCGAACACCCCGATCAGCCGGGTCGCCCGCGCCTCCAGCGCGTCCAGCAGGGACACGTCCACCCAGTCGCCGGCGTGCACGACGACGTCGGCGGCCTCGACGGCGGTCCAGACCTCCGCCGGCAGGTCCTTCGCCCGTTTCGGCACGTGCGTGTCGGCCAGCACCACGATCCTCACCCGCACATCCTCCCCGCCCACCCCACCCGCCGCCCATGCGCCACCAGCCGGAAGTGCCGCGAGCCGGAGCCCGCGGGGTGAGCCCCGCCAGCCGGAATTCCCGCGAGCCGTACGGGAGGGAGCGACAGGGGGCGGGACAGCAGGGCGCCCCGCGAGGCGGGAGGGCTCGCGGGGCGCCGGGACTGCTGCGGGATCAGGCCGTGTCGGCCACCGCGGACTCGGCACTGTCGGTGCCCGCACCGCGACCGCGACCACCGCGGCGGCGGCGCCGGCGCGGGCTCACGTCGGCCTCGACGGTCGCGACCGCCCCGGCCAGCTCCGCCGTGGTCACCGGCTCGTCCGGGCTCCCGGACTCGACCTCGACCGCCGGACCGGCCCCGGCCCCGGCAACGGCACCGTCGACCGGCTCGCCGGCGCGGGTGCGGCGGCGGGACCGGGTCCGCTTGGGCCGGCTCTCCGAGACCTCGGCGTCGGCCGCGGGCTCGGCCGGGCGACGGGTCGCCGCCGTCCGCGCCGCCGGACGGCGCCGGCCGGCCCCGGCCCGGCCACCGGTCTCGCCCAGGTCCTCGACCTCCTCGGCCTCCAGCCCGGCCCGGGTGCGCTGGGCCCGCGGCAGCCGCCCGGTGGACCCGGTCGGGATGTCGAGGTCGATGTAGAGGTTCTCCGACGTCGAGTAGGTCTCGGCCGGCGAGTGGAACGGCAGCGACAGCGCGTCGCAGATCATCTTCCAGCGGGCCAGCTCGTCCCAGTCGACGAACGTGACCGCGACACCCGACGCCCCGGCCCGGCCGGTGCGCCCGATGCGGTGCAGGTAGACCTTCTCGTCCTCGGGGCACTGGTAGTTGACGACGTGGGTGACGCCCTCGACGTCCAGCCCGCGGGCCGCGACGTCGGTCGCCACCAGCACGTCGACCTTGCCCGAGCGGAACGCCCGCAGCGCCTGCTCGCGCGCCCCCTGCCCGAGGTCGCCGTGCACGGCCGCGGCCGCGAACCCGCGGTCGACCAGGTCGTCGGCGACCTTCTGCGCGGTCCGCTTGGTCCGGCAGAAGATCATCGCCAGCCCGCGCGACTTGGCCTGCAGGATGCGGGAGAGCATCTCGGCCTTGTCCATGGCGTGGGCCCGGTAGACGAACTGCTGCGTCTCCGGCACGACCCGGGACTCCTCGTGACCCTCGGCCCGCACGTGCACCGGCTGCCGCATGAAGCGGCGGGCCAGCGCCACGATCGGGCCCGGCATGGTCGCGCTGAACAGCATGGTCTGCCGGTTGTCCGGCACCCGGGACAGGATCCGCTCGATGTCGGGCAGGAAGCCCAGGTCGAGCATCTCGTCGGCCTCGTCCAGCACCAGCGCGGACACCGCGCCGAGCTGCAGGTGGCCCTGGTTGGTCAGGTCGAGCAGCCGCCCGGGCGTGCCGACGATCACGTCGACGCCCCTCTTCAGCGCGCTGACCTGCGGCTCGTACGCCCGGCCGCCGTAGATGGCGGTCACCCGGGCGCCGAGGTGCTTGCCCGCGGCCTGGATGTCGCGCGCCACCTGGACGCACAGCTCCCGGGTCGGCACCACCACGAGCGCGCGCGGTGCGGAACCGCCCAGCTCGATGCGCTGCAGCAGCGGCACGCCGAAGCCCAGCGTCTTGCCGGTGCCGGTGCGGGCCTGTCCGATCAGGTCGCTGCCGGCCAGCGCGATCGGCAGGGTCATCTCCTGGATCGCGAACGTGCGGCTGATGCCGACATCGGCCAGCGCCGACACGATCTGGGCGTCGACGCCCAGATCGGCGAACAGCGGGGCGTCCTCGCTGACCGGCGCGCGCGCCGCCAGCGGCTCGAACTCCTCGCCCTCGGCGGCGATGTCGTCGGTCTCGTCGGGAAGCTGCTCGGTGTTGATCTCGTCGTGTTCGTCGGTCGTGGTCAGTGCAGGTGCCTCTCTCGCCAGCGCCGACAGCCGGCCCTGCAGGGCGATCGACCACACCATCCGCTCCAGGCCCGGACGGGCGGAGCAGGGGCGGGACCGCACCGAGGCGGAGTCCGCGCACATGAACCGTGACGTCGACAGACATCACGCGCCTGCGATTGTACGGGACTAATGTCCGTGGTGCCCGTGACACTCCTGGGAGGCCCCCGCTGAGCACGCCCGAGACCCGTATCCCGGTCGCCGACCCGCAGGCCGTCGTCGACCTGCTGGGGGTGCTCGCCTATGGCGAGCTCACCGCGTTCGACCGGCTCGCCGACGACTCCCGGCTGGCGCCGACCCTGGCCGGGCGGGCGGCGCTGGCCGGCATGGCCGCGGCCGAGATCGGCCACTACGAACGGCTCCGCGCCCGGCTGACCGAGCTGGGCGCCGACGCCGAGGCCGCGATGCGGCCGTTCGTCGACGTCTTCGACACCTTCCACGCCAGCACGGCACCGAGCACCTGGCTGGAAGGCCTGGTCAAGGCGTACGTGGGGGACGGGATCGCGGCCGACTTCTACCGCGAGGTGTCCTCGTTCCTGCCGCCGCCGGACCGGGACCTGGTGCTGGAGGTGCTGGCCGACTCCGGGCACGCCGACTTCGCCGTCCGCGAGGTGCGGGCCGCCGTCGCGGCCGACCCGGCGGTGTCCGGCCGGCTCTCGCTCTGGGCCCGCCGGCTGGTCGGCGAGGCCCTGTCGCAGGCCCAGCGGGTGGCGGCGGAGCGCGACGCGCTGGCGATGCTGCTGGTCGGCGGCACCGGCGACCTGGGCGGGATCGCGTCCCTGCTGAAGCGGATCACCTCAGCCCACACGGCCCGAATGCAAACGATCGGCCTCTCCGGCTGAGCTGTCCCGACCGGGACAGCCGACCGAGGCCGGGATGCACAGATCGGCGGCTCGGCCGACCGGGACCGGCGAGCGGAGCGCCCGGACGCACGGATCGGCCGCTCCGGCGAGCGGTCCCGACCGGGACAGCCGGCCGGGCGCCCGGATGCAGAGATCGGCCGCTCCGGCGGGCCGTCCCGACCGGGACGGCGCGCGGAGCGGCCGATCGTGCGGGCCTGGCTAGCTGCCGACCGCGAACCCGACCCGGCGGTGGTCCGCCTCCGCGATCTCCACGTACGCGATCAGGCTGGCGGTGACGAGCACCCGCCGGCCCTTCTCGTCGACCAGGGACAGGACGCCGGCCGGGTCCTTGAGCGCGTCCCGGACCGCCGCCTCGACCTCGTCGGGGCTCTGCGTGCTGTCCAGCACGATCTCCCGCGGCGTGCGCTGCACGCCGATCTTGACCTCCACCGTGTGTCCTCCTCGTAGGTTCCTCGGTCGTCCCGCCGTCGGGCAGCCGCGACCGTCTGCTCGGACCCGAGGGTAGTGACCGGGGCCGGGCCGCGCCGTGCGCCCTCAGCGAACGGGTTCCTCGACCAGCGGGAAGTGGGAGATACCGCGCCAGACCAGGCCCTCCACCAGCCGGACGGCGTCGGCCTTGGGCAGCGAGCGCTCGTTTTCCAGCCACCACCGGGCCGCCACCTCGGACGTGCCGGTCACGGCGACGGACAGCAGCTCGACCTCGGCCAGCGGCAGGCCGGTGTCGGCGGCGATGGTGTCGGCGACCGCCTGCATGCACAGCCGGGAGACCTGCGCGAGGCGGTCGCGCACGGCCGGCTCGTTGCGCAGGTCGGTCTCGAAGACCAGCCGGAACGCGCCCTGGACGTCAGCATTTTCCCCGTCGACGAAGTCGAAGTAGGCGCTGACCGCGTTGTGCACCCGCTGGGCGTTGTCGGTCGTCTTCGCCATCGCCGCCCGCAGCGCCTCGACCAGGTCGCC
>DATINN010000258.1:0-3152 GCA_035474175.1 Mycobacteriales bacterium
GCGGTGGGGGAGCAGCGGGCCCGCCCGGTGCTCCCGGCCGACGTGGGGTAGAGATCGCGCATGGCATCCCGGATCGAGGACTACGCGCTGATCGGCGATCTGCAGACGGCCGCCCTGGTCGGCAACGACGGCTCGATCGACTGGCTGTGCTTCCCGCACTTCGACTCGCCGGCCTGCTTCGCCGCCCTGCTCGGCGAGGAGGACAACGGCCACTGGCGGCTGGCCCCGGCGGCCGGCGGCACCTGCACGCGCCGGACGTACCGGGGCGACACGATGGTGCTGGAGACGATCTGGGAGACCCCGGAGGGCACGGTCCGGGTCGTGGACTGCATGCCGCCGCGGGACGAGGCCCCGGACATCGTCCGGGTGGTCGAGGGGATCTCCGGCCGGGTGCCGATGAGCAGCGTGCTGCGGCTGCGCTTCGACTACGGCCGGGTGGTGCCCTGGGTGCGCCGGGTCGACGGCCAGATCGTCGCCGTGGCCGGCCCCGACTCGGTCTGGCTGAGCACGCCGGTGCCGCTGGAGGGCCGGGACATGGCCACCTACTCCGAGTTCGTGGTGACCGCCGGCCAGCGGGTGCCGTTCGTGCTGACCTGGCACCCGTCCTGGCGCCGCCCGCCCAAGCCGGTCGACCCGCACTCGGCCGTGGACGACACCGAGTCGTGGTGGGCCGAGTGGATGTCGCGCAGCGACTACGACGGCGGCTGGCAGGGTGAGGTCCGCCGCTCGCTGCTGGTGCTCAAGGCGCTCACCTTCGCCCCCACCGGCGGCATCGTCGCCGCCGCCACGACCAGCCTGCCGGAGCAGATCGGCGGCCCGCGCAACTGGGACTACCGCTACTGCTGGCTGCGCGACGCCGCGCTGACCCTGCAGGCGCTGCTGGGTGCCGGGTTCAAGGCCGAGGCCGGCCGGTGGCGGGACTGGCTGCTGCGCGCGGTCGCCGGCGACCCGGCCCGCCTGCAGATCATGTACGGCCTGGACGGCACCCGCCGGCTGCCCGAGTACGAGCTGGACTGGCTGTCCGGCTACGAGGGCTCGCGCCCGGTCCGGGTCGGCAACGCCGCCTCCGAGCAGCTGCAGCTCGACGTCTGGGGCGAGACCCTCGACGGTCTCGCCTTCGCCCGGGAGGCCGGCCTGTCGGCCAGCGACGACGCCTGGCGGCTGCAGGTCAACCTGCTGGAGTTCCTGGAGGGCAACTGGCAGCAGCCCGACAACGGGCTGTGGGAGATGCGCGGCGACCGCCGCCACTTCGTCCACTCCAAGGTGATGGCCTGGGTCGCCTTCGACCGGATGGTGCTCGGGGTCGAGCACTTCGGCGGCGACGGCCCGGTCGACCGCTGGCGCCGGATCCGCCAGGAGATCAAGGACGAGGTGCTGGCCAAGGGCTACGACGCCGACCGCAACACCTTCACCCAGGCGTACGGGGCGGGCGAGCTGGACGCGGCCCTGCTGCTCATCCCGCAGGTGCGGTTCCTGCCCTGGGACGACCCGCGGGTGGCCGGCACGGTCGACGCGATCCAACGCGAGCTGTGCGCCGACGGCTACGTGCTGCGCTACAAGCCCGGCGGCGGCGCCTCCGACGACGGCCTGCCCGGCGACGAGGGCGCGTTCCTGGCCTGCTCGTTCTGGCTCGCCGACGCGCTGCACGGGATCGGCCGCCAGGACGAGGCCCGGACGATGTTCGAGTCGCTGATCGAGCTGGCCAACGACGTCGGGCTGCTGGCCGAGGAGTACGACCCGCGGATCGGGCGGCAGGTCGGCAACACGCCGCAGGCGTTCAGCCACCTCGCGCTGATCAACGCCGCCCGGCACCTGTCCGGGGCGCACTCGGCCGCGCCGCGGCTCCGGCAGCGCCGCGTCGCGTCCCGCTAGGCTGGTGGCGCCATGAGTGAGCTGCTGCCGACCGCGCCGTACCGCGGTACGAGGGACTTCCTGCCGCCCGAGATGTCCGTGCGGGAGCAGGTCTTCCACCGCATGTACGGCGTGATCGAGAGCTTCGGCTACCAGCGCTACGACGGCCCCATCCTGGAGTCGGCCGAGATCTACGAGGCCAAGTCCGGCACCGAGCTGGCCGAGCAGCAGCTCTACACGCTGACCGACAAGGGCGGCCGGCGGCTGGCGCTGCGCCCGGAGATGACCCCGTCGGTGGCCCGGATGATCGCCGGCCACGCGGGCGAGCTGACCTTCCCGGCCCGGTGGTACACCAACGTCAACTGCCACCGGTACGAGCGCCCGCAGCGCGGCCGGTTGCGAGAGCACTGGCAGATCAACGTCGACGTGTTCGGCACCGAGAGCGCGCAGGCCGAGCTGGAGCTGGTGGAGCTGATCCACGCCCTGTTCGCCGCGCTCGGCGCGAGCCCGGACATGTGGCGGCTGCGGATCAACGACCGGGTGCTGCTGGAGAGCATGCTGGTCGACCTGGTCAAGGTGCCGCCGGCCGAGGTCCGGGCGGTGTCGAAGCTGATCGACCGGTGGGAGAAGCTGCCGGCCGACGCCCGCGCCGCCGACGCGGCCGAGCTGGGCCTGTCCGACGACCAGTTCGGCACGCTGGGCGAGGCGCTCGGCTCCGGGGTCGAGCTGCTGGACCGGTTGCCGGCCGACGTGCTGGAGCGCTCGACCCTGGTGCCGGTGCTGCGCTCCGTCCCGGAGCTGGTCTCCTACGACCCGCTGATCGTGCGCGGGCTGGACTACTACACCGGCACCGTGTTCGAGATCTTCGACACCAACCCGGAGAACCCGCGGGCGCTGTTCGGCGGCGGCCGCTACAGCGACCTGGCCGGGCTGTTCACCAACCAGCGGATCCCGGGGATCGGGTTCGCGGTCGGCGACGTGACGCTGCCGGACTTCCTGCAGACGCACGGGCTGCTGCCGGAGCCGGCCGCCGCGACCGACGCGGCTGTGCTGCCGCTGGCCGAGGACCTCTTCGGCCCAGCCCGCACGGTCGCGGCCGGCCTGCGGGCGGCCGGGCTGCGCACCACGGTGGCGCTGGAGCAGCGCAAGCTGGGCAAGGAGCTGACCCGGGTGGCGAAGTCCGGGGCGCTGGTGGCGGTGCTGGTCGGGGCGGAGTCCTCCATGCCGACGCCCAGCGTCGGGAACAGGAAGCAGGCCTCGATCCCCTGCCGGTCCAGCACCTCCAGCCGGGCCTCCGGGTC
>DATINN010000259.1:0-8491 GCA_035474175.1 Mycobacteriales bacterium
GCCCCCGCGGACCATCTGCAGCGCCGCGACCCGGCCCCCGCGGACCAGTTGCAGCGCCGCGACCCGGCCCCCGCGGACCAGCCGCAGCGCCGCAACGGCAACGGCAGCCCCGCCGACAGTGGCAGGCGGCTCAACGAGGCGAGCCCGAACGGGCGGATCGAGACCCCATCGGATACGGGCAAACTGGACCCCGCGGGGGACGGCGACTTGGTGCGCCGGGTGCCGGGGGCACAGATGCCCGCCGGCGCCCGGGGCGCCAAGCCGGAGATCGCGACGGGCGGGCGCAGGGCCGGGTCGGATCCGGCCGAGCACCGCCCGGCCGAGCTGGCTCCGGAGCTGGACGCGGTCGCGGCCAGGTCGCTGATCGAGGAGTTCGAAGCAGGGGTACAGCGGGCGTTGCAGCGAGGCGGCGACCGAGGGACGGCAGGGACGGCCGAGACGGACGAGGAGGATGCCAGGTGAGCCACACCGCCTACGGACTGAGTGCGGAGGCCCAGAACTTCAACTGGCTGCTCGGCAAGTTCGCCGCGGAGACCGCGGGCGTCCTGGAGGCCATCGCCGTGTCCTCCGACGGTCTGCTGATGGCGATGTCGGCCGGCCAGGAGCGCGGCGGCGCCGACCGGCTGGCCGCGATCACCTCCGGCATCACCAGCCTCGCCGGCGGCGCCGCCCGGGCGTACCAGCTGGGCAGCCTGAACAAGGTGATCGTCGACATGGCCCACGGCTACCTGCTGGTCTCCGCGATCAGCAGCGGCTCGGTGCTCGGCGTGATCGCGGCCAAGACCGCCAACCTCGGCAACATCGCGTACGAGATGACGTTGTTCGCGACCCGCGCCGGCGCCGCCCTGACCCCGCAGCTGATCAACGAGCTGAAGAACTCGCTCGGCGACTGACCCCGTCCCCCGACCCCCCACGGACCCGTGACCCACCACCCGCCCGAACCACCGGAGCGCCCCAAGGGTGCGCTGGTGCGGCCGTTCCTGGCCACGGACACCGAGCCGGAGCCCGAGCCGGAGACGCCGGTCGCGGACAGTGCCGCGCTGCGCCCGTTCCTGCTCACGGCCGGTCGGGTCGCCGGGCAGGACTCGATCGCGATCGAGACGCAGGTGGTGACGACCGAGCAGGGCCGCACGGCCGCCGGCGAGCTCGGCTTCGAGCGCCGCGACATCGTCTCGCTGTGCGGCAACCCGCTGTCGGTGGCCGAGATCGCGGCCGAGCTGTCGCTGCACCTGGCCGTGGTCCGGGTGCTGGTCGGGGACCTGTCCGCCGACGGCCACCTGTCGGTCTACCTGCCCAACGCCGACGCCTCCACCGACGTCGACACGCTGCTGAGAGTGATCCGTGGGCTCCGCGCCATCCGCTGAGCTGGGTCAGGCCGCCCGCCGCCGCCCGCCGCTCCCGGTCAAGATCGTGATCGCGGGCGGGTTCGGGGTGGGCAAGACGACGGCGGTCGGCAGCATCTCCGAGATCAGCCCGCTGACCACCGAGGCCGACATGACCGCGGCGTCACTCGGCATCGACGACACGACCAAGGTGCCGGGCAAGCGGACCACGACGGTCGCGATGGACTTCGGCTGTATCACCATCGACGAGAGCTTGAAGCTCTACCTCTTCGGCACGCCGGGCCAGGACCGGTTCGGCTTCATGTGGGACGACCTGGCCATCGGCGCGATCGGGGCGCTGGTCATCGTGGACAGCCGGCGGCTGGACGACTGCTATCCCGCGGTCGACTACTTCGAACGGCTCGGCTTACCGTTCGTGGTCGCCGTCAACCGCTTCGACGGGCTGGTCGCCCACGATCTTCCCTCGATCAGGTGGGCCTTGGCCATCGATGACGTCATTCCGCTCATAACCTTCGACGCTCGTGACAAGCTGTCAGTACGGGACGCGCTGTTGGTCGTGCTGGACCAGGCACTGGCCCGGGCACGGGCGGGACGGTGAGCTGATCGACCACTCACCGTGACGGGGCGTTGGTACGGCGACGACGGGGGAAGGGCAGTGGCGGACATCAACGACCGGCTGGACCGGCTCCAGCGGCGTGAGGAGTTCGACCGGTTCGGGCGGCCGATCCGGTCGGTGCCGGCGGAGCCGGCCGGGCCGATGGTGACGCGGCCGGCCGGGGTCGACGACCGGCTCGGCGAGGTGCTCGACGCGGTCGCGGCCGTGGTCAGCCGGCACCCCGGGCTGTCGGTCATGGTGGCGGTCGCCGACGGTCGGGCCGGGCGGCCCGTGGTCCGGGTGACCGAGCGGGACGGCGGCGTCGAGACCGGTGTCGTGGTGGCGGGCGCGCAGCCCGGGGCGGCCGTGGCGGCCGGTCCCGAGGAGCAGGCGGCGGCCGTGCCGAGCGCGACCGCGCCGGCCCGTGACGTGGTGCCGCCGCGCGAGCCCGCGCTGGCCGCGGCCGGGTACGCCGCCCCGGTGCGCGAGCCCGCCTACGCCCGCGAGACCCCGCCCCCGCGCGAGGGTTTCCCCGCCCGCGAGGGGCTGTCCGCCCGGGACGCGTTCGCCGGCGGCCGGGAGACGCTGCCGGGCCGGGAACCCCTGTCCGCCCGGGAGACCCTGTCCGGCCGGGAGACCCTGTCCGGCCGGGAGACCCTGTCTGCCCGGGAGACCCTGTCCGGGCGTGGGCCTGTGTTCCGGGGGCCGGAGGCGGTGCCGGTGCGGGACGGGGCGGAGCCGGGCTACGGGCACCTGCCGGCGCGGGAGCCGGGCCGGCCGGTGCCGGCCGGGGACCCGGTCTTCGAGGCGCCCGGGCGGGACGGCGGTCCGCGCGTCCCGGCGTACCGGCCACCGGTCCGGGAGCCCGCCGTGCCCGCCGGTGATCCCGTCTTCGAGGCGGGCGGCCGCGACCCGGGCGGGCGGGCACCTCACGGCCCCGGCCGGGAGGCCAACGGCCGGCACGCGGCGCCGCACGACGACCCGCCGGGTTTCACCGGCAACTCCTGGCACAACGCGCTCTGGTCGAAGGACCGCGCCCAGCCGGAGCCCGAGCCCGAGCGGCCCACCATCCCGGTCGCCGGCGACACCAGCGAGGTCGTCTCCCGGCTGGCCCAGCTGCTGCGCGAGAACCCCACCCTGGCCTCCAGCTGGGGCCGGGAATCCCCGGAGTGAGCGGGAGGTCGGGCGCGGCGGCGTCTGCACCGGAGCGCCTGCCGGCCCCGCGACCGCGCCAGGGCGGGGGGCGCGGAGGGAAGACGCCGCCACCAGCGCCCGGCCGGGAGCGAGCAAGGACAGCACGGTGAGCCGGGAGGGAGGGGCAGCACAGTGAGCCGGCGGGAGTTGCCGATCGGGATCTTCGATTCCGGGGTCGGCGGGCTCACGGTGGCGCGGGCGATCCTGGACCAGCTGCCGGACGAGCCGCTGCGCTACGTCGGCGACACCGCCCACGGCCCGTACGGTCCGCTGCCGATCGCGGAGATCCGCCGCACCGCCCTGGACGTCATGGACACGCTGGTCGAGCAGGGCGTGAAGCTGCTGGTCATCGCCTGCAACACGGCCAGCGCGGCCTGCCTGCGCGATGCCCGGGAGCGCTACGACGTGCCGGTGGTCGAGGTCGTCCTGCCCGCGGTCCGGCGGGCGGTCGCCGCCACCCGGACCGGCCGGGTCGGGGTGATCGGGACGGCCGCGACGGTGGCCAGCGGCGCGTACCAGGACGCGTTCGCGGCGGCGCCGCACATCGAGGTGACCGCGGCGGCCTGCCCCCGGTTCGTGGACTTCGTGGAGCGCGGCCGCACCAGCGGCCGGCAGGTGCTCGGCCTGGCCAACGCCTATCTGGCGCCGCTGGCCGCGGCCGACGTGGACACGCTGGTGCTCGGCTGCACGCACTACCCGCTGCTCACCGGGGTGATCGCGCTGTCCATGGGTGACGGGGTGACGCTGGTGTCCAGCGCCGAGGAGACGGCCAAGGACGTCTACCGGGTGCTCACGGCCGCGGACCTGCTCCGGGACGAGGACGCCGGCCCGCCCCGGCACCGCTTCCTGGCCACCGGCGACCCGGAGCCGTTCCACCGGCTGGCCCGCCGCTTCCTGGGCCCGGAGGTCACCGCGGTCGACGCCGCTACCGTCTCCGCGTGAGCGGGACGCCGGGAGCGACAGGGGCAGCACGGTGAGACTGACGATCGTCGGGTGTTCGGGGAGCGTGCCGGGGCCGGACAGCGCCGCCTCGGCCTACCTGGTGGAGCACGAGGGGTTCCGGCTGCTGCTCGACCTGGGCAGCGGCGCGTTCGGGGCGCTGCAGCAGCACGTCGACCCGGCCACGCTGGACGCGGTCGTGCTGTCCCACCTGCACGCGGACCACTGCCTGGACCTGACCGCGATGGTCGTGCACCGGCGGCACGGCGTGCCCGAGCCGCTGCCGCGGATCCCGGTGCTCGGCCCGGCCGGCACCCACGACCGGC
This sequence comes from Mycobacteriales bacterium, assembly GCA_035474175.1. Taxonomy (GTDB): domain Bacteria; phylum Actinomycetota; class Actinomycetes; order Mycobacteriales; family CADCTP01; genus CADCTP01. The sequence goes on from DATINN010000259.1 coordinate 4,398, forward strand.
TGGCCGCGGCCTACGACCCGGCCGCGCGGGGCGGCCTGCGGGACGTGCTCGCGGTGACCAGGGTGGAGCCGGGGGAGCGGGAGCTGGGACCGTTCCGGCTGCGGTTCGAGCGGGTCAACCACCCGGTGGAGACGCACGCGGTCCGGGTCGAGGCGGGCGGCCGCGCCCTGGCGTACTCGGGGGACACCGGGATCAGCCCCGGCCTGGTCGCCGTGGCCACCGGCGCCGACCTGCTGCTGTGCGAGGCGTCGGTGACCGACGGCCTGCCGCACCCGCCCGGCCTGCACCTGACCGGACGGGACGCCGGGGAGCACGCGGCCCGGGCCGGCGTCGGCCGCCTGCTGGTCACGCACGTGCCGCCGTGGACGGACCGGTCGGTGGTGCTGGCCGAGGCGGCCGGCGCGTTCGGCGGTCCGACCGAGCCGGCCGCCGCCGGCGCGGCCTACCAGCTCTAGCCGGGCAGGAACGACAGCCGGACCTGCCGCTCCGGGTTGTCGCCGTTGGTGTCGACCAGGCAGACCGACTGCCAGGTGCCGAGCGCGATCCGGCCGCCGAGCACGGGCAGCGTCGCGTACGGCGGGACGAACGCCGGCAGCACGTGGTCGCGCCCGTGCCCGCGGCTGCCGTGCCGGTGCCGCCACCGGTCATCGGTCGGCAGCAGCGCGTCGATCGCCGTGAGCAGGTCGTCGTCGCTGCCGGCACCGGTCTCGATGATCGCGAGCCCTGCGGTGGCGTGCGGCACGAAGACGTGCAGCAGCCCGTCCTGCTCCGCGCGCACGAACGCCGCGCACTCCTCGGTGATGTCCCGGACCACCGGGCGGCCGCCGGTCCGGACGGTCACGACTTCGCTGCGCACCGGGGCAGTCTAGGGTGGCGGCCGTGACGCGACCGGACGGACGGAAGCCCGACGAGCTGCGGCCGGTGACCATCACCCGGCACTGGCAGAAGCACGCCGAGGGATCGGCGCTGGTGGAGTTCGGGGACACCAAGGTGCTGTGTGCCGCCAGCGTGACCGAGGGCGTGCCGCGCTGGCGCAAGGGCAGCGGGCTGGGCTGGGTGACGGCGGAGTACGCGATGCTGCCCCGGGCCACCCACACCCGCTCCGACCGCGAGTCGGTGCGGGGGCAGGATCGGCGGCCGCACGCACGAGATCAGCCGGCTGATCGGGCGGTCGCTGCGGGCGTCGGTCGACCTCAAGGCGCTGGGGGAGAACACCATCGCCATCGACTGCGACGTGCTGCAGGCCGACGGCGGGACGCGGACGGCCTCGATCACCGGGGCGTACGTGGCGCTGGCCGACGCGATCACCTACCTGCGCGGGCGCAAGGCGCTGGCCCGGCCGGAGCCGCTGATCACCTCGGTGGCCGCGGTCAGCGTGGGCGTGATCGACGGCGAGGCCCGCCTCGACCTCCCGTACGTGGAGGACGTCGCCGCCGACACCGACATGAACGTCGTCTGCACCGGCAACGGCGACTTCGTCGAGGTGCAGGGCACGGCCGAGGGCGTGCCGTTCGACCGGGCCACGCTGGACCTGCTGCTCGACCTGGCCGTGGCCGGGTGCGCGCAGCTCACCGAGATCCAGCAGGCTGCGCTGGCCGGATGAAGCTCCTGCTCGCCACCCGCAACGGGGCCAAGCTGCAGGAGCTGCGCCGGATCCTGGAGCCGCTGGTCGAGGTGGACGTCGTCGGGCTCGACGACGTCCCGGCGTACGCGGAGGTGCCGGAGACCGGCGCCACCTTCGAGGAGAACGCGCTGATCAAGGCCCGGGAGGCGGTCGCCCGCACGGGGTTGCCGGCGGTGGCCGACGACTCCGGGCTGACCGTGGCCGCGCTCAACGGTATGCCGGGCGTGCTGTCCGCGCGCTGGGCCGGCAGCGCGGCGTCCGACGAGGCCAACCTGCGCCTGGTGCTGGAGCAGATCGCGGACGTCCCGGACTCGCGGCGCAACGCGACCTTCGAGTGCGCCGCGGTGCTGGTCACGCCGGCCGGTGCGGAGCAGTCCGTGCGCGGCACCATGTCGGGCACGCTGCTGCGCGCGCCCCGGGGCACGAACGGCTTCGGTTACGACCCGATCTTCGTCCCCGCGGGCGACACCCGCACGACCGCGGAGATGAGCCCGGAGGAGAAGGACGCGATCAGCCACCGCGGCCGCGCCTTCCGCACCCTCGCCCCCCTCATCGCCGCCACCCTCACCCCCTGACCAATGGCCAAGGCCGCGCGGGTGCTGGCCGCGCTCAAGCGGGACGGCTGGGTGGAGACCCGTCGCTCCGGCTCTCACCGTGTGCTCGCCAGGGGCGATCAGCAGCGGATCTGGGCCTACCATGATGGCGTGGACCTCGGCGGTCCGGCGCTGGCCCGGCTCGCGAAGGATTACGGCTACACGCTGGCCGAGTTGCGGAAGTTGTGAGGCGGTCGTGACGAGCACGCTGCGGGCGGAGTTCTTCTTCGACGACGAGTCGGGCAACTGGCACTTCCGCGTACCCGCCTTGCACGTCAACGGTGGTGGCCTGGCGACCCGCGCGGACGCCGAGCAGGCCTGCCTGGAGGCGGTCGCCTTCGCGCTCGAAGGCGACCCGGCCGACTACGACGGCACGGCCGAGGCGCTGACCCTCGACGTGTCCGTCGCGCATCCCGCCGCCTGAGCGGTTTACTTCAGGAGCCAGCCGTCGGGGGCGGCGAGAGCGTCGGCCGCCTCGGGGCCCCAGGAGCCGCGGGCGTAGGGGTGCACGGGCGGGCGGTCCTCCAGCACCGGGGTGATCGCGTCCCAGGCGTGGGACAGCCCGTCCGGCCGGGTGAACAGCGACCGGTCGCCGGTCACCACGTCGTGGATCAGCCGCACGTACGGCGGCAGCGGGTCGGCGTCGGGCACGTCCTCCAGGGCCAGCTCGGCCGTGCCGGTGGTCAGGACCAGGTCCGGCCCGGGCCGCTTCACGACCAGGCGCATCTCGATCTTGCCCGACCCGGACACCGAGATGGTCAGCACCGTCCCGGCCGGCGGCAGCCGATCGGCCAGCGGCCCCACCGGCTCGGAGAACACCACGCTGATCTGCTGCGCGTCCCCGGCCAGCTGCTTGCCGGTGCGGAGCAGGAACGGCACGCCCCGCCAGCGCGGCGAGTCGATCCACAGCCGCGCGGCCACGAACGTGTCGGTGGTCGAGTCGTCGGCCACGCCCTCGGTGTCGGTGTAGCCCTCGAACTGCCCCAGCACGACCTCGGACGGGTCCAGCGGCCGGAACGCGGCGATGACCTCCTCCCGCGCCGCCTGCAGGTCGGCCGCGGACAGCGACGCCGGTGGCTCCATCGCGATCTCGGCCGCGAGCTGGAACAGGTGGGTCACGATCATGTCCAGCAGCGCGCCGGTCTCGTCGTAGAACGCGGCCCGGTCGGCGATGTCCAGCGTCTCGGGCACGTCGATCTGCACCGCCCGGACGTGCTCGGCGCTCCACACCCGCTCGAACAGGCTGTTGCCGAACCGCAGCGCGTGCAGGTCCTGGCTGCCCTCCTTGCCGAGGAAGTGGTCGATCCGGAAGACCTGCTCCTCCTTGAGCACCTCGTGCACGGTCTTGTCGAGCCGGCGGAAGTCCGACGGCGAGGTACCGAACGGCTTCTCGTACACGACCCGGGAGCCCTCGGACAGGCCGTGCTGCCCCAGACCCTCGGTGATCTTGCCGAACGCGGACGGCGGGATGGCGAGGTAGTGCACGTACTGCGCGCCCTCGCCGAGGTCGCTCTTGGCGTCCTCGAGCACGTCGAGCAGGCTGCCGGGGTCGTCCTTCTCGAACCCGCCGCCGGCGAACCGCAGCCGCTTCGAGAACTCCTCCCACGGGCCGTCCTCCGGCTTGGGGCCGAACTCGGTGAGCGCGTCGTGCACGGCGCCCTGGAAGTCCTCGTGCGAGACGTCGCCGCGGCCGTTGCCGACCAGCAGCCAGTTGTCCGGCATCAGGTCGTGCTGCGCCAGCTGGAAGAACGCCGGCAGCACCATCCGCTTGGCCAGGTCCCCGGTAGCCCCGAACAACACGAACACGACACTCGAGTCAGCCTTCTGCGTCTCAGCCACGCCACCACTGTGCCCGAGCAACCCCCCACCCAACCGCC
>DATINN010000260.1:0-3805 GCA_035474175.1 Mycobacteriales bacterium
CCAGCTCCCCGGCGACAGCCCGGCCGCGGCCGCCACCGCCACGGCCCGCTGCGTCGTCTCCACCGCCAGCGGGAACAGCTGCTCCATCGCCAGCCGCATGCCGCAGTTGCGCAGCACCAGGGCCAGGTCCTTGCTGGCCTCACTGACCGACTCCACCGACGCCAGCGCCAGCACGATGCTGTTGATGGCGTCGTCGCCCTCGCCGCCGGCGGAGATCCCGACGCAGGTGTGGAACTTGGCCGCGGCCAGCGCCGACACCTCGGGCAGCAGCGGCCGGACCCGGTCCAGCTCGGCCCGGGCGGCGGCGAAGTCCTCGGCGTTGGTGAGCGCGACCGCCAGGGCCATGCCCAGCTCGAGGTCCTCCTCGGCGGTCAGCTCGGGATCGTCGCGCAGCTCGGCCATGGCCGCGCGCAGGTCGTCGATGCGACCCTCGCCGACGAGCGCCCTGGCCGAGGCGACCCGCTCCGGGCGGAGGTCGCGGCGCGCCTGGAGCAAACCGGACTCCCTCCTGCTGGGGTGACTATAGGTCCGCGGCGGCCGGCACCGGCTCCAGGTGCCGCCGGCCCCGCTTGACCGCCAGCAGCTCCCGGTCGGCCGCGGCGAACAGGCTGGTCGCGGTGTCGTCCGGGCCGAGCGCGGCGATGCCCCAGCCGATCGTCACCCGCAGCCCCGGCGACACGTCGCCCCAGCGCTGCCCGGCCACGGCCGCCACCACCGCGGCCACGGTGGCCCGGGCCTGGTCCAGCGGCGCCGGCACGCACAGCACGAACTCGTCCCCGCCGTAGCGGGCGCACTGGTCGCAGTCCTCGCACCGGTCGCGCAGCACCCGGCCGATGATCCGGAGCACCTCGTCGCCGACCGGGTGGCCGTGCTGGTCGTTGATCCACTTGAACTGGTCGACGTCGAGCACCGCCAGCGACAGCGGCTCGCCCGCGGCCTGCACGGCCGGGACCAGGGTGGCCAGGTCCTCGTCGAGCGAGCGCCGGTTGGGCAGGCCGGTGAGCGGGTCGGTCCGGGTGTCGGCCTCCAGCTCGCGGCTGCGCCGCAGCAGCGCCTCCTGCTCGACCCGCAGCCGGGCCGCGGTCTCCCGGGCCTGCCAGCTCTCCTGCTGGGTCCGCCCGTACCGGCCGTAGACGATCTTGTACCAGCGCAGCGCGTCGGCGGGCCGGCCGGCGGCCTCGTCCACCCGGGCCAGCAGCAGCGGCACGTCGTCGGTGCGCACCGGCACCTGCCGGTGCCGGACCGACTCCCACAGCCCGGACAGCTCCCGGCGGGCCTCGTCCAGCCGGCCCTCGGCGAACAGGGCCGCCCCCTCGGCGTGCACCAGCAGCCGGCGCAGCGACGGCGAGCGGGTCTCGGCCGGCACCGCGGCCGCGGCCCGCAGCTTGTCCCGGGCGGTGCGCACGTCACCGAGGCGGCCGGCCAGCAGGGCGCGTTCCGCGTGCGACAGGGCCAGCATCGTGTCCGGCATCCCGGCCGGGTCGGCCAGGGCGGCCTCGTGGTGACGGACCACCGCCTCCCAGCACCGGTCGCGCTGCTCCGACAGGCCGAGGTGGTCCAGGCTCATGCCCCAGGTCAGCTGCACGTATTGCGCCTGGCAGTGGACCCGGGCGGCCGGCATGCCGGCCTCGGCCGCGACGTCCAGGGCCCGCCCCAGCACCTCGGCCGCGAGCGGGAACAGCCGGCAGTAGGCCAGGGTGAGCCCGCAGGACGCGGTGGCCATGGTCCGCTCGGTCGACGGCGGCGCCTCGCCCAGCACGGCCAGCGCCAGCACGGTCTCGTCGATGGCGGTGTCGTGGTCGCCGAACCAGTAGGCCGCGCCGCCGGCGGCCGCGTGGAACCGGGCCTGCGCGGCCGGGCCGGCGTCGGGCAGCCGGCCCTGCACCGCCTGCAGGACGTCCCAGGCCTCGGCCGGCCGCTCCAGGTTGAGCACCGCCGTCGACCGGATGACGGCGAACTCGATCTCCAGGTCGGCCGGCAGCCCGCCCTCGGTGACGGCGTCGGCGCGCAGCCCGGCCAGGGACTCCTCCACCCGGTCGAGCCGGGCCTCGCTGGCCAGCCGGCGCGCTTGCGCCAGCCGTTCCGCGAGCCGGTCGGTGGGCATGTGCGCGAGTTTAGGGTCATTCCGTGGGATGTCGGCGACCGATCGGGCGCAACGGCCCGTCTCACCAGAGTCCGGCCGGTCCGTCGCCGTTCGCGCCGAGAACCCGGCGCTCGTGGTCGAGCAGCCACCGTTTCCGCGGCAGGCCGCCACCGAAGCCGGTCAGCGCGCCGTTGGCGCCGATCACCCGGTGGCACGGCACGACGACCGCGAGCGGGTTGCGCCCGTTGGCCAGGCCGACGGCCCGGGACGCGGTCGGCTGACCCAGGTCGGTGGCGATCGCCCCGTACGTCGTGGTCCGCCCGTACGGGATGTCGCGCAGCGCCAGCCACACCTTCTGCTGGAACGGCGTGCCCCGCGGGGCCAGCGCCAGCTCGAACCGGGTCCGCTCGCCGGCGAAGTATTCGGCCAGCTGGGTCGCGGCCGGGGCCAGCGCGTCGTCGTCGCGGACCCCACCGGCCGGCGGCTCGTGCGGCTGCATCCACAGCGAGCGCAGGCCGGTCTCGTCGCCGACCAGCAGCAGCGGGTCGATCGGGGAGTCGACCACGGTCCAGAACAGCCGGCCGGCGGCATGATCGGCAGACATCAGACGTCCTTCCGGTCCAGGGAGTGCCACAGCTGGAGCAGCGCGTAGGACCGCAGCGGGCGCCAGCGCTCGGCCAGGGCGGCCGCGGACGCCGGGTCGCCCGGCAGGCCGAGCCGGTGCAGCGCGTGCCGGACGCCCACGTCGGTCGGCAGGAACACGTCCGGGTCGCGCAGCGCCCGCAGCGCCAGGTAGGACGCGGTCCACGGGCCGACCCCGGGCAGCGCCAGCAGGGCCCGCTCGGTCGCGGCCCGGTCCACCCCCGGGTGCAGCTGCACCACCCCGTCGTCGAGCGCGGCCGCCACCGACCGCAGCGCCCGGATCCGGGACACCGGCATGCCGACCTGCGCCTCCCGCAGCGCGCCGGCGGCCGGGAACAGCCGGGTGATCGGCCCGTGCGGCACCGGCAGCTCCTCCCCGTACGCCACGGTGAGCTTGCCGGCCAGCTTGCCCGCGGCCTGGACCGAGACCTGCTGGCCGAGCACGGCCCGGACCGCCATCTCGGCCCCGTCGACGTGGCCGGGCACCCGCAGCCCCGGCGCCTTGGCCACCAGCGGGCCGAGCAGCGGGTCGGCGCCGAACGCGGCCTGCACCGAGGCCGGGTCGGCGTCGAGGTCGAGCAGCCGGCGGGAGCGCTGCACGGCCGCGGCCAGGTCGCGCAGGTCGGTCAGCCGCAGCTCGCAGCGCACGTGCCCGGGCCCGGCCGACAGCGCCGCGATGCCCGGGCCGCGCGGCAGCCGCATCGAGCGGCGGTAGACCCCGGCCGACCAGTCCTCCACCCCGGGCACCGCGCGGGTGCCGAGGAAGCGCAGCAGCGCGTCGAGGTCGATCGGCGCCCGGTAGGGCAGCCGGAGCACGATCGCGCCGGCCACCCGCTCGTCCGGGCCGCGCCGCGCCCGGCGCAGCTGGGTCGGGGTGACCGCGAAGACCGTGCGCACCGTCTCGTTGAACTGCCGCACGCTGGCGAACCCGGCCGCGAACGCCACCTCGGTGATCGGCAGCGCGGTCGTCTCCAGCAGCACCCGGGCCGTCTGCGCGCGCTGGGCCCGGGCCACCGCGACCGGTCCGGCGCCGACCTCGGCCACCAGCTGCCGGTGCAGGTGGCGCTCGCTGTAGCCGAG
>DATINN010000261.1:0-1686 GCA_035474175.1 Mycobacteriales bacterium
GGTCAAGCCGCCGCGGGAGGCGGTGCTGCTGCCCGGGGTCATCAGCCACGCCACCAACATCGTCGAGCACCCCGACACCATCGCGGACCGGATCGTCAGGTTCGCCGAGCTCGTCGGGCGGGAGAACGTGGTGGCCAGCGCCGACTGCGGCTTCTCCTCCCAGGCCACGTACCGGCCGGAGATTCACCCGCAGATCGTCTGGGCCAAGTTCGAGTCGCTGGCCGAGGGCGCCCGCCGGGCCACCGCCCGGCTGCGGGCCTAATCCAGGCTTCCGTAGCCGAACTGGCCGCCGGTGATGGTGGCGAGCACCTCCAGGCCGGCGATGCGGTCCGGGCTGACCGCGGTCGGGTCCTCGGACAGCACCACCAGGTCGGCGAGCATGCCGGGGGCGATCGAGCCCTTGACGTGCTCCTGGCGGCTGGCGTAGGCCGAACCCCGGGTCCAGGCGCGCAGCGCCTGCTCCGCGGTGACCGCCTCGTCCGGGTTGAACGGCACGCCGGAGGAGGTGCGCCGGTTCACCATCCCGTCGATGCCGAGCAGCGGCGCCCCGGCCACCACCGGGCGGTCCGAGCTGCCCGGCAGCACCATGCCCGCCTCCAGCAGGGACCGCTGCCGGTACAGCCAAGCGTGCCGGTCCGGGCCGACCGCGGCGAGCATGCCGTCGCCGAGCTCGGTGGCGAAGCGGCCCTGCGGCACCGCGATCACCCCGAGCTCCGCGGCCCGGGCGACCTGCCGGGGTTGGACCACGGCGAAGTGCTCGATGCGGTGCCTCGGGTCGGGCCGCGGGTACTGCCTCAGCGCGTCGGCGTAGGCGTCGAGCACCAGGTCGATGGCCCGGTCGCCGATCGCGTGCGTGGCGACCTGCCAGCCGGAGCGGTGCGCGGCGATGATCGCGGCGCGCAGGTCGGCCGCGTCGGCCTGCAGGTAGCCGCGGCCGGATCCGTCGCCGGCGAAGTCGTCGTGCATCGCGGCCGTCTTGCCGACCAGGGAACCGTCGGCGAAGATCTTCACCGCGCCGAGCCGGAGCCAGTCGTCGCCGAACCCGGTGCTGATGCCCAGGTCGAGACCTGCCACCAGGTTGTCGTCGGGATGCGCGCCAAGTGGGTGCAGCGCCTCGCCGGCCGTCATCAGCTCGACCCGGACGCCGAGCCGGCCCTGGTCCCTGGCCGCGGCGTAGGCGGCCAGCTCGGCCGGGCTGTGCGCGACCCAGCCGCCGCCGATGCCGGCTTCGGTGCAGCTGGTGACGCCCTCCTTCAGGTACTGTTCGGCCGCCCTGGCGATCGCGCTGGTCAGCTCGGCCAGCGGGTACGGGTAGACCAGGCTGCCCACCAGGAGCTGGGCGCGCTCCTCCAATAGGCCGGTGGGTCGGCCGCCGGAATCGGTGGCGACCCGGCCGCCGGGCAACCCGGTCGCTGCCGTGTCGATGCCGAGGTCGGCCAGGACCACGCCGTTCACCACGCACATGTGCCCGGAGGTGTGCCGCAGCCAGACCCGGCGCCCGGGCGCGGCCCGGTCCAGGGCGTCCCGGTGCGGGTGGCCGCCGACCTTGTTCTGGTCGTAGCCGGACCCGATCACCCACTCCCCCGGCGCCGTCGTCTCGGCCCGCCGCGCGATCGCCGCGTACAGCTCGTCCAGGCTGCCGACCGGGGGCGAGCCGATGTCGACCTCGCCGAGCGACATGCCGAA
>DATINN010000262.1:0-9780 GCA_035474175.1 Mycobacteriales bacterium
TGGGGCACGACGTGCTGGTCAACACGATCGTCGCCGACCGCCCCGGGCCCCCGTTCCTGACCGCCGCCGACCTGGACCGGGCCGACCGCACGCTGCGGACCGTCTCCGACGTCACCAACGACGTGACCTCCGACGCCAACCGGCTGCCGGTCAACGACCGGATCACCACCTGGGCCGCGCCCGTACGGCGGCTGCGCGAGCGGCCCGTGCTGGACGTGGTCGCGATCGACAACCTGCCCTCGCTGCTCCCGCGCGAGTCCAGCGCCGCGTTCTCGGCCGACCTGACGCCCTACCTGCGCCGGCTGCCCGACGACCCGGTCTGGGTCCGCTGCCGGGCCCGCTTCGAGGAGGCCGTCGCCGCCCTCGGCCCCGCGGTCAGCTGACCGCGGCGCACACGGCGCCGCCCGCCGCCCCGGGCCGGGTCTCCTCCGCCCCGCTCCGGTACGCGATGGCCACGATCAGCCCGCCGGCCAGCGCGGCCGCGACCACCAGCAGCCAGCCCGCGCTGCGCACGCCGTGCGCGGAGCTGACCAGCCCGAAGGCCAGCGCCACCGGCAGGAACACCAGCCCGGCCAGCGAGCTGACGCCGGCGGCGACCCCGGTGCGGATCGCCGAGGGCACCCCGTCGTGCAGCAGCGCGCTGATCCGGATCTCGGCGAACCCCAGCAGCAGCGCCATCGTCACCTGCGCGGCGGTCACCAGCAGGGCACCGGCCCCGACGGTGAGCACCGCCGCGGCCGCGGTCAGCGCGGTCGCGACGGCCCACGCGGTGGCCGGGCGTTCCAGCCGGAGCCGGCCGGCCAGCAGCCCGCTGACGCCGATGGTGGAGACCATCGCGGCCCAGTACGGCCCGTACACGGCGGCCGGCACCGCCAGCGCGACCAGCCACAGTGGGCCGAACTCGAAGACCAGCTGCAGGATGACCGCGGTGAGCACGCCCAGCGCGGCCACCGGCAGCAGCCGCCGCCGCTGGGTCAGGGCGGTGACGGTGTCCCGCACCTGCCGGCGCAGCGCCACCGGCTCGCTCGCCTTGTGCAGCCGCGGTTCCCGGAAGGCCAGGTACGCCCCCACCGAGGCCAGCGCGAACGGGACGGTCAGCCAGTACGTCGCCCGCGGCGAGAGCAGCCCGGCCAGCCAGCCGCCGAGCAGCGAGCTGGCCACCAGCGCGACCGCCTCGATCGTGCGGACCCGGCCCACCCGGCGCTCGAAGTCCGCACCGGAGCCGGTCTCCTCCAGGATCGTGTCGTAGAGGACCGAGTCCATCGTGCCGTTGTAGAGGGCGAAGTAGAGGCCCAGCACCATCGCGCCGACGATGTAGGTGAGCACGCTGTGGCTGAGCGCGCCGATCGCCGAGCTGACCGCGAGCGCGAGGCTGCCCAGGATCAGCACGCCCCGCCGGCTCCAGCGGTCGGCCAGGATGCCGGAGGGCAGCTGCAGCAGCGGCACCAGCGCCGCGGACGCCGCCGCCATCACGCCGATGTCGGCGGCGTCGAAGCCGATCTCGGTCTGGAACAGCTTCTCGACCGGGATCCAGAGCAGGACGCCCTGCAGGAACACCGAGACGTACAGCGGCGCCAGCCGGCGGCGGAGGTTCATGCCCCTCAGTGCCGCGGGCGGCCGTGGCGTTACAGCGAGCGCCGGAACGCCTCCAGCAGCCGGTCCCGGCCGGGCGTCGAGCCCTCCTCCGGCGGCAGCTCGTGCAGCGTGGCGATCGTCGCCCGGACCTGGCCGAGGTAGGTCGAGCAGCCGTCGCAGAGGTCGAGGTGCTCCTCGACCCGCCGCCGGTCGGCGTCGCCCAGGCCGCCCTCCAGGTAGTCCGTGACCAGCTCGACGAACTCCGCGCAGTCCATCAGCTCGTCACCGCCCTCGCGTGGTAGGCCTCGATCCGGGCCCGGACGTGCGCGCGGCCGCGGTGCAGCAGCACCCGCTGGTAGCCCGGGGTGATGACCAGTATGGAGCTGACCTCGTCCGGGTCGTACCCCTGGATGTCGCGCAGCACCACGACCACCCGCTGCCGCTCGGGCAGCTCGGCCACGGCGGCGGCCACCAGCCGCTGCATCTCGGTGGCCAGCACGGCGTCCTCCGGCCACGGCGCCGGGAACTCCCACCAGTGCCCCGCGTACGGCTCCCCCGGCGGGCGGAACCGGGCCGGGTCGACGGTCGGCCCGGACTCGTCGGCCACGCTGCTCCACGGGACCGACCGGCCCTCCCGGACGCCGCGGCGCTTGGCCGTGTTGACCAGGATCCGGTAGACCCAGGTCCGCAGCGCCGACCGGCCCTCGAACCGGTCCAGGCCCTCGATCACCGCCAGCCAGGTGTCCTGCACGCACTCCGCGGCCGAGTCCGGGGTGGACACGAAGCTGCGGGCCAGCCGCAGCATCCCCGGCGACCACGCGTCGAGCACCAGCGCGAACGCGGCCTCGTCCCGGGCCCGCAGCCGCGCGACGAGCTCCGCGTCGCCCGGCAGCTCCATGACCACGAGTATCTCCGACGACCGTGCGGCGCCTGCCCCGGGAGGTGCGGGGCAGGCGCCGGACCGGGTTGGCTGGGAGGGGCCTCCCCGGCAGGTCGTTCCGTCAGGGGGTGATAGTCCAGCCGAACATCATGGCGTGGTCCTCGTGCATGAGGTTGTGGCAGTGCGCCACGTACGGGCCGACGAAGTCCCGGAACCCGCGGTAGATGATCGTGGACTCGCTGGGATCGAGGGCCACCAGGTCCTCCCGCGAGATGTCGTCGGGGTGGCCGGGGTCCGGCGTGACGGTGACGTCCTTGTTGTTCCGCATGACCACCCGGTGCTCTTCCATGTGCAGGTGGATCGGGTGCACCCAGCCGCCGCCGCCGTTGCGGATCTCCCAGAGGTTGAAGGAGTTCTTCTTCGGCGTCGCCGGATACTGGTGGCTGGCCCGGTTCTTCAGGCTGAGCAGGTCGATGCTCGGGTCGAACGGCTTCCCGTTGATCAGCCACTCGAGCTCACCGCCGGCCGATCCGCGCTGCACCTCGAAGATCAGCCGGTCGTCCAGCAGCGACTGCCAGTTCGCCGGCAGCGGCGGCAGGTCCCGCAGCTTGGTCGTCGGCCCAGGCAGGACGCTGTTGTCGGGGGCGTCGTCACCGATGACGATCTTCATGATCGGGATCTTGTACTTCGGGTCCGGGAAGAACCGCGTGCTGTTCGACCACATGCGCCCGTCGGGCATCCGCATGACGTTGGTCAGGTAGAGGACGTCGCCCTTCTTCGTGGGCGAGCCGTCCTTCCAGCGGGTGAAGTCGACGATGTGCTCGCGCCGCTTCGCCGGCCACAGCTCGAAGGTGTCCCGGGTGATCGGGAACGGCAGCAGACCACCGTCGGTGGCGATCTCGGTCCAGTTCATGGCCTGCTGGCCGTCCTCGATCCGCCACTGTCCCTGCAGGTCCGCCTCGGTGGCGTAGCCCAGGTCGCGGGCCGCCTTCGGCCCGTTCGTCGACGTCATCAGCTGGAGCTCGTAGATCCGGGAGATCGAGCAGTCCAGGAACCGGAACCGGTACTTGCGCCGCTTGACCTCCAGCGTCGGGAACGCGGTGCCGTTGACGGTGAAGATGTCGCCGACGAAGCCGTGGTTGGGGAAGTGCTTGAAGAACGACTTGCCCCACCACTCGGGGTGCGTGCGCGGATTGCCGGCCGCCGGGAACTCGCCCAGCCCGTCGTGGAAGTCCTTGTGGATCGTGACCCCGTCGTCCATCCGGACGTCGTAGATCGCCAGCGGGATGTCGTACTCGACGTCGAACGAGCCGTCGGAGTGGTTGGTGCGCACACCGGGCAGGCGCAGGCCCTGGGTCTCGTCGCCGGCGTCGAGGTTGTTCTCCGGGTCGTAGAGCGGGTAGAGCCCGACCATTCCCTTGTAGACGTTGGCCCCGGTGAAGTCCATCACGTGGTCGTGGAACCAGAAGAAGCTCTGCTTCTCCCGGCTGTCGTTCCCGGCCGGCCAGTTGAGGTACAGCTGGTCCACGAACGACCCGATCGGGAAGCCGTGATCCTTCGGGCCGAACAGGAACGCGTAGTGCGGGTTGCCGTCCGACTCCGGGGCGGTGTGCGCGTTGTGCAGGTGGACCAGGGCCCGCAGCTCCGGGTCCCCGAAGTCCTGCCGGTCGATGTTCAGCGGGTTCTCGTTCAGGTGGTTGCTGAACCGGACCAGGCACGGCTTGCCGTACTCGGCGTTGATCATCGGGCCGGGGAACGTTCCGTTGAAGCCGTAGATGACCGACTGTGGCAAAGTCCGGACGGTACCGGCCGGGAAGGTGTTGCCGTTCGCGTCGAACGATGTGGTGGGCTGGCCCAGCGCGTTGATCGGCAGCACCTGCGAGCTGGTGAACGAGTGCTGGGCGACCTGGACCTTGATGTCGTAGACGATCGGGTCCGGGAACCCGATCGCGCTCGGCCAGAGCTGGTGGGTCTCGTTGCCGAACGAGTTCTGCTGGCCGAGACCCGGGCCGGGCGGCGGCGACAGTGCCGCCACCTGCGCCGGGCTGAGCGGCCTGGCCGCCTGCAGGATGGTCAGCGGGTCGTTGAACGGGTTGAGGATCAGCGGCGAGACCGGGAACGCCTCGATGTAGAGCGAGTCCGCGATCGCGATCGAGGTCGCGCTGAACACGCCGTCCGGGTTCATCAGCCCGCGCATCTGCAGGGACGGCTGCAACAGGACCTTTCCCGCTCCCAACCCGGCCGCGGCCACGCCGACCGCGCCGGCCCGAAGGACCGTGCGCCGGCTGAGGCCCGAGTGCGTGTCGTCGGTGCTCTCGTCAATGATTTCGGTCATCCGGCCACCCTCCAGAGTGGACAGAGTTGGTCGGCCCGCGCCGAACCGCTCCGCCGTCGCCGGGACGGATCATGGGTCCCTGCGTCACGGAGTAATGGGACGGGCCGATAGCTGCATTGTGCAGCTATCGAGATGGTGCGCCGTGCAACGATCCCGGGACACCTCCACCTGGCCCTGTACCTGACCCCTAAAATTGGTCGGCCCGAGGTGACCGGCCATGATGTCCGGCATGGCCACGGGGGCGCGGGGACGGGCGGGCGCGGGCGGGTCGGCCGGGTCCCGGGCCGAGCTGGTCGACGCCCTGCTCACGGCGAGCCGGGTGATGGTGAGCCTGGCCGCCCGGTCGGTGGCCGAGCTGGACGCCGACGTGACGCTGCCGCAGTATCGGGCGCTGGTCGTGCTCGGCTCCCGCGGGCCCCAGCGGGTCGTCGACATCTGCGCCGAGCTGCAGGTCAGCTCCTCGACCGGCACCCGGCTGTGCGACCGCCTGGTTCGCAAGGGACTGATCAGCCGGGACCGCTCGGACACCGACCGCCGCGAGGTCCGGCTGACCCTGACCGCGGACGGCGAGCGGTTGCTGACCGAGATCACCCGGCGCCGGCGGGCCGAGTTCGCCCGCATCGTGGCGGAGCTGCCGGCGGTCTGGGACGAGCCGGTCGCCACGGCGCTGCGGGCGCTGGCGACGACCGCCGGCGAGGTCCCGGACAGCGAGTGGTGGCTCGGCCTGCATCACGTCGCCCCGGACCCGCTGTAACGCTCCGGACCCGCTGTAACGCCCCGGACCCGCTCTGACGCCCCGGACCCGCTGTAACGCTCCGGGCGTTCGCGGCACTGACTCCCGACGACCACGACCCGGGAGAGACGATGCAGGACATGATGACCGGCGTCCGGACCGACGGCGAGCTCCGCCGCCGCGGCGACGCGACAGTGCTGGCCTCCTTCGGGGCCTACGCGGCCGGCGGGCGCGGCCGGGTGCTCCGGCTGCCCGGCGTCGCGGTCGCCGTCTTCCCCCACGGGTTCGAGCGCGAGGTCTACAACAACGCCGTGCTCGAACCGGGCGCCGGCACCGACGCGCTGGACGCGATGGAGGCGTCGTACGCCGCCGCCGGGATCGGCCACTACGCCGCCTGGATCCGGGAGACCGACGACCGGCTGCGGGCGGAGCTGGAACGGCGCGGCTACGTCCTGGACACCACCACCCTGGCCATGGGCCGGTGGCTGGCGGACGTGCCGCCGCCGGCCGGGGCCGCCGAGCCGGTCAGCTGGGCCGACTACCTGGCCTCCGACGGCCTCCCGCCCGACTTCCTGCGCGACGCCGACCACGCCGCGCTGCACCCGCTGGGCATCCGGGTGGACGGCGCGATCGTCACCGCCGCGCTCGCGTACGACCACGGCGGCGACTGCGGCGTCTTCAACGTCGGCACCGCCGAGCCGTTCCGCCGCCGCGGCCTCGGCACCGCCGTCACCGTGGCCCAGCTGCGCGCCGCCCGGGCCCGCGGCTGCACCAGCGCCAGCCTGCAGTCGACCGCGATGGGCGAGCGCGTGTACGCCGCGGCCGGGTTCCGCGACCTCGGCCGCACCCTCGAATACGTCCCCCGCGGTCGCGGGACGTCGCGAGCACTGCCGTGACAGGACGGCGGCACCGGTGCCGCGGAAACCCGGACAGTCCCGTCGAATCGGCGCCGTTTGCCGACGACGCGGGCGGGCAGTACTGGCACATGCGTGAGTACCTGGTCCGAACCGTGGCCGGACGCGACTGGCCGGCGATCCCGCGCCCCAGGCTGGCCGAGACGCTGATCACCGCCGGGTTCGAGTGCGAGCCGGTGGCCGGCTCCAACCACCTCCGGCTGCGCTGCGGCGACGCCTACATCACCTTCTCGATCGAGGCCACCGGGTGGCAGATCAGCGTCGACGGCCACCTCGACGACCCGGACGTGTTCGTCGGCCGGATCACCGAGCAGGTCTCCGACGCGGTGGGTCAGCCGTGCGAGTGGCTGCCGGTCCCGGCCGACCAGGCCAGCCCCTGATCTTGTCGCTGTTCTCAGCGGCGCATCCTCGGGTCCTGGGTCGGGTCGGCGTACATGTCTGGACAGCCGTGCTCCACCGCGGCCGGGCGCAGCTCGTGGTGCCAGGGCTCGTTGCGGTAGATCTGGCACAGGCCGTAGCCGGCGCCGTGCGCCGACAGCCAGGCCGCGGCGGCCGGCGGTCCGATGTCGACCGCGTCCCCGGACACGTGCGGCGAGGTCCGCGCCGTGGCCACCCAGCGGGCCGCCGCCCGCTCCGAGCCGTACCGGGCGATGGCCTCGCGCAGCAACTGGTCCTGGTACGCCGGGGAGCGCCAGCCGCTGTTGACGTGGAACACCACGCCGTCGCCGCGGGCCTCGTCGGCCGCGGCCCGCAGCGTGTCCAGCAGCGTCGGGTCGAGGTTGGCCACGGCCGGATACCGGCCGTCGAACACGGTCACGCCGGCCGGGACGACCCCGTCGGCCGCCGGGAGGGACGCGGTCGCGAGCGACTGCCAGGCCAGGACGGCGGCGGCGACCACCACCAGGACGGTGGTCAGGACGGTGCGGCGGGCTACTGACTCGGACATGCCGCCCAGCCAAGGCGGCGCCGTGTCGCCGGCCCGTATGCGGATTTCGAGACGCCCGCGATATGCGCCGGCTCCTACCATCGGCACCATGCGCGTGCTGGTCGTGGAGGACGAGCCGTACATGGCCGAGGCGATCCGGGACGGGCTGCGCCTGGCCGCGATCGCGGCCGACATCGCCGGCGACGGCGACACCGCCCTGGAGCTGCTGAGCATCAACGCGTACGACATCGCGGTGCTCGACCGCGACATCCCCGGCCCGTCCGGGGACGAGATCGCGGGCGGCATCGTGGCCTCCGGCAGCGGCATGCCGATCCTGATGCTCACCGCCGCCGACCGGCTCGACGACAAGACCTCCGGGTTCGAGCTCGGCGCCGACGACTACCTGACCAAGCCGTTCGAGCTGCAGGAGCTGGTGCTGCGGCTGCGGGCGCTGGACCGCCGGCGGGCCCACAACCGGCCGCCGGTACGGGAGATCGCCGGCCTGCGCCTGGACCCGTTCCGGCGCGAGGTCCACCGGGACGGCCGCTACGTCGCGCTGACCCGCAAGCAGTTCGCGGTGCTGGAGGTGCTCGTCGCCGCCGAGGGCGGCGTCGTCAGCGCCGAGGAGCTGCTGGAACGGGCCTGGGACGAGAACGCCGACCCGTTCACCAACGCCGTGCGCATCACGGTCTCGGCGCTGCGCAAGCGGCTCGGCGAGCCCGGGCTGATCGCCACGGTCCCCGGCGTCGGCTACCGCATCGCCACCGGAGCCGCCGCCGGGGCGGGCGGGTGACCAGAGCGCCGGGCCTGAGCATCCGGCTCAAGCTCACCCTCAGCTACACCGCGGTCGTCATGCTCGTGGGCGCCATGCTGCTGGCCACGGTGTGGGTGTTCCTGCTGCGCTACGTGCCCGACCCGCCGTTCCTGGTGCCGGACCGGTTCCTGCTGACCGGGCCGAGCCGGCACGACCTGCTGCGCGCGTTCGCCCCGAAGGCGGCCGCGGTGCTGATCGTCCTGCTGCTCTTCGGCCTGCTGGGCGGGTGGATCCTGGCCGGCCGGATGCTCAGCCCGCTGACCCGCATCACCGACGCGACCCGGATGGCCGCCGACGGGTCGCTCTCGCACCGGATCCGGCTGCCCGGCCGCCGGGACGAGTTCCGGGAGCTGGCCGACGCCTTCGACGCCATGCTGGCCCGGCTCGAGGCGCACGTCGCCGAGCAGCGGCGGTTCACCGCCAACGCCTCGCACGAGCTGCGCACCCCGCTGGCGATCACCCAGACCCTGCTCGACGTCGCCCGCGCCGACCCGCACCGCGACAGCGGCGTGCTCGACGAGCGGCTGCGCGCCGTCAACGCCCGGGCGATCGACCTCACCGAGGCGCTGCTGCTGCTCAGCCGCACCGACCAGCGGTCGTTCCGCCGCGGTCCCGTCGACCTGTCCCTGCTCGCCGAGGAGGCCGCCGAGACGCTGCTCCCGCTGGCCGAGAAGCACGGGCTCACCGTCGAGGTCACCGGCGACCCGGCGCCGGCCCTCGGCTCCGCCGCGCTGCTGCTGCAGCTGACCACGAACCTCCTGCACAACGCGATCGTCCACAACCTGTCCGGGCCGGGCGCCGTGTGGCTCAGCACCGGCGTCCGGTCCGGGACCGCGGTGCTCACGGTGGAGAACACCGGCGAGAAGCTCGACCCGTACGTGGTGGCCACGCTGGTCGAGCCGTTCCAGCGCGGCACCGAGCGGGTCCGCACCGACTCCGCCGGCGTCGGCCTCGGCCTGGCCATCGTCGAGAGCATCGTCCGCGCCCACGACGGCACGCTGACCCTGGCCGCCCGCCCCGCCGGCGGGCTCCGGGTCACGGTCGAGCTGCCGCACCGGTAGGCGGCGCGCAGCGGGCGGCGATCTCGGCGTGGGTGGCATACCAGACGTCACCGCGGGCGGCGATGTGGTCCAGGAGCGCGGTCAGGATCGCCATCCGGGAGCGGTGCCCGATCACGTGCGGGTGCATGGTCAGCTGGAACAGCCCGCCCTCGGCGTACGCGCCGTCGAACTCGTCGGTCCAGATGCCGAGCACGTCCCGCGGGCTCGTGTACGGCCGGACCGCGCGGTCCATCGTGAAGTAGACCGCGTCGTCGCGGATCCACTCCACCGGGATCTCCACGATCCCGGTCGGCTCGCCGTCGGCCACGATCTCGTACGGCTCGTCGTCGCCCATCAGCGAGGAGTCGTAGGCCAGGCCCAGCTCCCGGATGATCCCCAGCGTGGCCGGGCTGAAGTTCCACGACGGGGTGCGGATGCCGACCGGCCGGACGCCGGTGCTGCGCTCCAGCGCGTCGGCGCTGCGCAGGGTCAGCTCCCGCTCGGCGCCGGCCGGCAGGTCGGTGATCCGCTCGTGGATCCAGCCGTGCAGGGCGACCTCGTGGC
>DATINN010000263.1:0-14342 GCA_035474175.1 Mycobacteriales bacterium
CCGGGGTCGAGGAAGATCCGGCTGATCAGGTCGAGCGCCTGCTGCGAGCCGACGGTGATCACCACGTCGTCGGAGGACGCGCCGGTGATGCCCTCCAGGGCCATCACCTCGCAGATCTGCTCGCGCAGCCGCTCGTCGCCCTGGCCGGCGCAGTATTGCAGCACGGTGGCGCCGTTGTGGGCGACCAGCTCCCCCAGCATCGCCCCGACCGCGTCCAGCGGCAGGGCTGCCGTGTAGGGCATGCCGCCGGCGAGCGAGACCACCTCCGGCCGGTTGGCGACGGAGAACAGCGCGCGGATCTCGGACACGGCCAGGCCGTTGGTCCGGTGCGCGTAGCGGCCGGAGTAGGGGTCGAGCGTGTTGCCGGTCATGCCGGGGGGACCTCCACGGAAAGACGTCCCCGCGAGTCTACGGCCCGCAGCCGAATGGATTCAGCGATTCAGCCGGGCCGGCCGGCTCCGCTCAGGTGAGCGGGAAGGACGTCACCGTCGTCAGCTCGTCCTCCTGCTGCGGGACCGCGTCGGCCCGGCGCAGGGTGAAGCGCGCGGTCCGCTCGTGCAGCAGCAGCTCGGCCAGCGCGTTGCCGAAGAACGGGCCGGCCGTCTTGGACCAGGTCAGCGGCAGCGGCGGCACGTCGTCCCAGCGCCCGAGCGCCTTGGTCAGCTTCTCCAGCACCCGGCTCCAGCCGAAACGGAAGACCAGCCGCTGGCTCAGCGGCACCGTGTGGTGCACCGGCGAGGCCACGATCTGGTAGACCCTACTGTCCACAGTGGACGGCCAGTGCGCCTCGGCCACGTACTGGTGGTGCACGTCGCCGGACAGCACGCAGATCGTGGCGGGCGCGGAGTCGCCGCGGGCGATCTCCTCCAGCAGCCCGGACAGCCAGTCGAAGGAGTGCCGGAAGGCCGCCCAGTGCTCGAGATCCGCGGCCTCGCGCATCTTCTCGCCGAAGCGGGCCATCCGGTCGCCGCGGGCGCCGGCGCACAGCGACTCGTCCCAGGACTCCAGATCGTGCACCGCCCGCGGCAGCAGCCACGGCAGCGACGTCGCCACGACGAGGTGGTCACCGTCCGAAGTGGACAGTTCGTGCTCGATCCAGCGGGCCTCGTCGGCGCCCACCATCGCGCGGTCGTCCTCGTCCAGGATGCGGCCGCAGCGGGAGTCGACGACGACGATCGTGACCGGACCGACGTCGCGCCGGTAGCTCCAGCGGTAGCCCTTGGACCCGTCCGCCTCCCGGTCCGCGGCCGCGGCGAACTCGTGCAGCAGCGGGCCGACGTCCCCGTCCGCCTTCAGCACCTCCTCGTAGATCTGGTCGTCGGCCAGCGCGGCCGGGGAGAGGTTGCCGAGGTGCTGGTAGACCCAGTACGCCGCCAGGCCGCCGCAGATCCGCTCCTCCCACCACGACGTCGCCTGCATCCGGCGTCGCCAGATGGCCGAGGTGTTCCAGTCGTCGTGCACGTCGTGGTCGTCGAAGATCATCGCCGTCGGCACGGTCGCGTAGAGCCAGCGCACCAGCGGGTCGCCCCACGACTCCCCGTAGAGCACGGCGTACTCGTCGAAGTTGGCCACCTCCAGCCCCGGCGGCTGCGAGGTGTCCCGGCGGCGGCGGATGACGTCCTGGGTGATCGGCGAGGTGTCGTCGGCGTAGACCTGGTCGCCCAGCAGCAGCAGCGCGTCCGGCCACTCGTCGTCGGGGACGGCGGCGAGCCGGCGCGCGTACGCATCCAGCGCGTCCGTGCCGTAGCGGCCGTTGCTCATCACCGACAGCGGCGACGCGTACCGGCAGGAGCCGAAGGCGAGCCGGACCGGGCGGCCGGGCGCCGAGGTGCGGATCCGCGGCGGCGGCATCTCGGTGTCCGCCGGCGGCCACACCAGCTCGCCGTCCAGCCGGACCTCGTAGTCGGTGGAGGTGGCCGGCTCCAGCCCCTCGACCGCCACCAGCGCGTAGTGCCGCTCGCCGACCCGGAATGTCGGCTGTGACCCCGACAACACCTGCACCTCGCACGCGTCGGACGTCTCCACCCAGACGGTGGCGGACGTGTCGTCGACGTGCCGGAGCATCGGGCCGAGCACCAGGGTCGCCATCGGCCCTTTGTACAGCAGCGACCCCGGGCCCCGGTTAGGGTCGGGCGTGAGCATCACCGAGCTGTTCGACTCGTACGCGCTGGGCTCGGCCGAGCAGCAGGACCACGCGCAGGAGGTGGTCGGCGGGCGGCCGTTCTCGGCCGACCTGACCCGGGGCGTGGTCGGCTTCGAGCCGGGCCTGGAGGTGCGGGCCGAGCTGCTGGGCACCGAGGCGGCCGACCCGGGCAGCTGGATGTGGTCCTGGGCCAACCCGAGCGGCTTCCCCGACGCCGTCACCGGCGCGGCCCGGCACGCCCGGACGTACGGGGAGAACAACGGCGTGGCCGAGCTGACCACGGCCGAGCTGCCGCTGGACGGGTCGGCCCTCGGCTACCGGCTGGCCGTGGTGACCTGCGGGCTGGCCGGCGGCTACGCGTACTACCCGGCCGAGGCGGCGCCCGGGACCACGGCGTACCTGCTGCTCGACCACCCGTCGCTGGCGTTGCCCGCGGTGCAGCTGCCCCGGGTGCTGACCGTGCTCACCGCCGTCACCGCGAGCGGGCAGGTGACGGACTGGCGGCGCGCGCTGCACACGTACGGGTCGCAGCGCGGTCTGGAGGTGCGCCCGTCGGACAGTGGCCTCGAGCTGGTGCATCCGGGCGGGCAGGGCTCGATCCGGGTCGAGCTGGACCAGCACGGCCGCGTCGCCGACATCGCCGGCGACCTGCAGCCGGCCGAGCCGGCGCCGAAGAAGGGCCTGTTCGGGCGGCGGAAATAGCGAAACCCCCCGGGCGGGAGGTCCGGGGGGCTTCGGGCAGAAGGGCCTAGATGAAGTCGGCCAGGTCCTTCAACAGGGCGGACTTCGGCTTGGCGCCGACGATCGTCTTCACGATCTTGCCGCCCTGGAAGACGGACATCGTCGGGATCGAGAGCACCTGATACTGCTGGGCGATCTGCGGGTTCTCGTCGATGTTGAGCTTGGCGACGGTGATCTTGTCCTCGTTCTGCGCGGCGATCTCCTCGAGGACGGGCGCGACCATCTTGCAGGGGCCGCACCACTCCGCCCAGAAATCGACCAGCACGGGCTTGTCGCTGGCCAGCACGTCCGCATCGAACGACTGGTCGGTGACCTTCTTGGTGCTCCCCACGGGTTCCTCCTCGGTCAAGGTTTATTGGTCGTTCCGCCGGTTGTCGGCGCAGTTCAGTGTCTGACTGGACAACAACGGGCGGGCGGTCCGGATTCCGGACTCAGACCCGGATGCCCTCGGCCGCGGAGGCCTCGGCGCCCTGGTCTAGGGCCGCAAGAAATCGCTCCGCATCGAGCGCGGCGGCGCAGCCCGTGCCGGCGGCGGTGATGGCCTGCCGGTAGGTGTGGTCGACCACGTCGCCGGCCGCGAACACGCCCGGCACGCCGGTGTGCGTGGACGGCGAGTCGACCAGCACGTAGCCCTCCTCGTCCAGGCGGACCTGGCCGCGGAAGAGGTCGGAGCGCGGGTCGTGGCCGATCGCGACGAAGAAGCCGGTCGCGTCGAGCACGCTCTCCTCGCCGCTGTGCACGATGCGGATCTTGACGCCGGTGACCGAGTTGTCGCCGAGCACCTCGACGACCTCGGAGTCCCAGACGAAGTTGATCTTCTCGTTGGTGAAGGCGCGCTCCTGCATGATCCGGCTCGCCCGCAGCGTGTCGCGGCGGTGCACGATCGTCACCGACGTCGCGAACCGGGTCAGGAACGTGGCCTCCTCCATCGCGGTGTCGCCACCACCGATGACCACGATGTCCTGGTTGCGGAAGAAGAAGCCGTCACAGGTCGCGCACCAGGACACGCCGTGGCCGGACAGCCGATCCTCGCCGGGCACGCCCAGCCGCTTGTACGCCGAGCCGGTGGCGAGGATCACGGCCCGGGCCGCGAACTCCCCGTCGTGCGTGCGCACGGTCTTGACCTCGCCGGTCAGGTCGACGCTGATCACGTCGTCGGTGACCAGCTCGGCGCCGAAGCGCTCGGCCTGGCTGCGGATCTGGTCCATCAGCTCCGGGCCGGCGATGCCGTCGGTGAAGCCGGGATAGTTCTCGACGTCGGTGGTGGTCATCAGGGCCCCGCCGTACTGGCTGCCCTCGAAGACGAGCGGGCGCAGCTGGGCCCGGGCGGTGTAGAGCGCGGCCGTGTAGCCGGCGGGACCGGACCCGACCACGATCACGTCGCGCACCTCGGTGGGCTCGGTCACGTGCACACACGTCCTTCGCAGCAGTTGCCGGCGGCGGATCTCGTCGCCTGGGCGGGGAACGCTCGCTCCGGAACCGGTGTTCCCGAGCCGTCCTCCCATGGAACCTCAGGACACCGTGGTGAGCACGGAAACCGGCAAGCTGGAGGAAATACCGCAGGTGTCGGTGACGACCACGCCCGAACGGACGCCGCCGTCCTCGAACACGAAGACGTACGCCGGGGTGCCGAGGTAGCGGATCCGCAGCACGGCCTTGAGCTCGCCGCGGTCGCCCCCGATGGCGGCGGCGCAAGCGGTCCGGCGGCCGACGTCGGCCATCGGCCCGGCCGGGCCCGCGGGGCCCTCGCCGGTGATGATCTCCACCGCCGAGCGCTGGGCGATCTGCGGCAGGGCCGCCCGCAAGGTCGCCTGGTCGTACGAGGGGAGGCTGAGCGAGGTGGTGGTGCCGCCGGAGGCGGCGGCCGGAGCGGGGAGGGCGCCGCTGTCGGCGGCCGAGCCGGCCGCGGAGGAGTCGCCGCCGTTGCTCGTGCCGCTGCGGACGAGGGCGGTGACGGACGCGCCCCCGGCGATCACCGCGGCCGCGGCGGCCACCGCACCCAGGCCGCGGGTCCAGCGCCGGCGCTTGCGGGCCCGCGCAGCCTCCAGCTCGTCCAGCCGCCGCACGCTACCGGGCCGACTCCCCTCCGGCCGGCCCGTTTCCGGCCGGCTCGTTTCCGGGCGGGCCGTTTCGGGCCGGACCGTGGCCGGGCGGCTCGCTGCTGCGGCGCGGCCGGTCGGTTGGCGCGAATCGGGGAGGCCGGTGCGGCGCAGGTCGGCCAGGGTGGTGTCCAGGCGGGCGGCGACGGCGGCCGGCATCGGCGGCACCGGCAGCGCGTGCAGCTCGTCCCGGACGCCGTCGAGCGCGGCCAGCACGGGCCCGCACTGCGGGCAGGAGGAGGCGTGCGCGCGGACCCGCTCCGCGGTCGAGGCGTCCAGCGCGTCCGCGTGCAGGTCGGCGAGCGTGTCGAGGTCGGGGTGAGCGGGTGGCGGCAGGGGTGGCCGCCGGTTGTCGGCCGTCATCGCGCCTCCTCCCGGCCGCCGGACCCCGGTGCGACGACGGCGGGGGCGTCCGGGTTCCGCAGGTGTCCGAGCAGGACGGCCAGCCGGGCCCGGCCGCGCGCGCAGCGCGACTTCACCGTGCCCTCGGCCACGTTGAGCATGGCCGCGGTGTCGGCGACCGAGTAGCCCTCGATGTCGACGAGCACGATCGCGGCCCGCTGCTCGACCGGCAGCCGGCCCAGCGCGTCCTCGATGACCATCGCGGTGTCCCGCTCGGCCACCCGGTCGCGCCGGTCGGCCGGCTCACCCGGGCCCTCCTCCGGCAGCGGCACGGTCGAGCGGACCTGGCGCCGGCGCATCCGGTCCAGGCAGGCGTTGACCACGATCCGGTGCAGCCAGGTGGTCACGGCCGAGTCGCCGCGGAACGACCCGGCCGCCCGGTAGGCCGAGATCAGCGCGTCCTGCAGCGCGTCCGCGGCCTCCTCGGGCTCGCGCCTGGTCCGCAGCGCGACCGCCCACAGCCGGTCGCGGTGCCGCCGCACGATCTCCTCGAACGCGCCCGGGTCGCCGTCCGCATGCGCCCGCAGCAGCTCCAGGTCGGAGCGCTCCGCGGCCGTCACGCGCGTGAGCCTAGTGCGAGCGGGACGCCGTCCGCGGCGGTGCCCGGACCGGGGCGCCCGCCGGCCGGCGACGATCAGCGGCCCGGCACGGTCAGCGCGGTCAGCGCTTGAAGGTGACCTCGGAGATCGAGCCGCGGAAGCCGTCGCCGGCACCGGTGAGCTGGGTCAGCCAGACCACGTAGTAGCGCGCCGACGTGCCCGGCTTGATCGTGAAGGTGTCGGACCCCTTCATCGTCTGGGTCGTGCTCACCGTGCCGTAGCCGTTCTCGTCGGTGTCGGCGCTGGCGGTGTTGCCGGCCCGGATCTGCACCTGGATGCCCGGGTTGGCGGTCGACACGGTGATCTGCCGGAGCGCGGTCGCCTGCCCGAAGTCGTACGCGATGCCGATGCCGGGCTTGAGGCTGCCGAATGAGCTGTTGCGCCGGTAGGTGGCGGTGACCCAGGCCGTGTCCGGGTTGCCGTCGGTGGCCGCGTCGAGGTTCTTGGTCTCGGTCCCGTCGCCGCGCGGGTCGAACAGCGCGTCGGCGGTCGGCGTGACCTCGGTCAGCGCGGGCGCGGTGGTGGTCGGCGAGCTGCTCGGCTCGCCCGCCGCCGCGGTGGAGCCGCCGCCGCCACCGCCGGGCAGGCCGCCGAGCGCGGTGCCGACCAGCCAGCCCAGCAGGGCGAGCACGACCAGCCCGGCCGCGACCGGCACGGCCAGCGCCAGCCAGCGCGGGCGGCGGCGGCGCTGCGGCGCGGAGCCGAGCGCGAACACGTCGTCGACGGCCGCGGACCGGTCGGCCAGCACGCCCGCCATCGCCGCGGCCGAGCGCATCCCGTTGGGCGAGGACTGGTCCAGCGCGCGCACGGCCAGCGAGGACAGGTCCTCCGGCACGCCCGCCCGGACCTGGCGCGGGGACAGCAGGTGGCCGCTGCTGGTGGTGGCCGGGCGCAGCGTCGCGGCGCCGCCGGTCGGGGCCAGCGGCCAGTGCGCGGTCAGCGCGCCGTAGAGCAGGGCGCCGAGCCCGCGCACGTCGTCGGCGGCCGCGGCCCGGCCGTCACCGACCACCTGGGCCAGCTTGACCTCGCCGGTGCCGGTGACCACGACGTGGTCGGGGTGCACGCCGCCGAAGGCGACGCCGGCCCGGTGGGCCGCGGCCACGCCGTCCGCGACCCGGGCCACCGTGCCGGCGGCCGAGTCGGCGTCGAGCGCGCCGTCGCGCAGCAGGGCCGTGAACGGGGTGCCGGTGACCCACTCGCTCACCACGTACGCCCGGTCGCCCTCGTCGACGGCGTCCCAGACGCGGGCCAGCGAGGCGTGGGTGACGCCGCTGACCGCGTGCGCGTGGGCGAGGAAGCCGCTGGCCGGCTCGCCGCCGGGGCGGACCACGGTCAGGGTGACCGGCCGGTTGAGCACGTCGTCCCAGGCCCGCCAGGCCACCGCGGGACCCTCGGGATCGCCGGCCACGCACTCCAGCAGCCGGTAGCGGTCGCCGACGGACCCCGCGGACCCCGCCGGGCGCGTGTCGACGCTCACTGTCCCCCCTCGTTCCCAGCTCTCGTGAACGTGCCCCTGGATGGGACCGGTCGGGCATCAGGGTATGACGTCCGTACAGTCCCGGACGACCTTCGTGACGGGACCGTGCCCCGCGTCTCACTCCCGGCCGGCACGGTGCCTCCCCGGAATCCCGGCGCTGCTCTTCCCGCGCAGCCCCCGCAGCACGTCGTCCAGCTCGGCCGACCGGCCCACCAGCACCGACACGACCAGCACGGCACCGGCCGCGACCGAGCCCAGCAGCACGCCGATCAGCGAGCCCAGCGTGCCCCGGCCGGCGCTGCCGGTGACCAGCATCAGCACCACCCAGGCGGCCAGCCCGGCCAGCACCGACATGACCAGGAACCTCGTCGAGGCCCGCACCGTCCGGGCGGTGTCCAGCGGACCGAAGCGGCGCCGCAGCAGCGCCTCACCCGCCACCGCGCCGACCACGTACGACAGGCTGGTGGCGACGGCCAGGCCGGCGACCAGGTGCCGGTCGGACAGGGTCACCGCGGCCAGCAGCGACAGCAGCACCCGGGCCGCCATCATGACCAGGTTGACCACCGTCGGGGTGCGGGCGTCCTTGACCGCGTAGAACACCCGCAGCTGCAGCATCGTGATCGCGAACGGCACCAGGCCGAACGCGGAGAACGCGAGCACCACCCCGATCTGGCGGGCCTCGCCGACGTCGGTCCGGCCGTGCCCGTAGATCACCGTGCCGATGGCCGGCCCGAGCACCACGAACAGCGCCGTCACCGGCAGCAGCGCCAGTGCCGACAGCCGCGAGCCCAGCGACAGGTCGGACAGCACGCTGTCCTGGTCGCCCCGGGCCGCGGCCCGGCTCATCCGCGGCATCAGCGCGGTCAGCAGCGAGACGCCGAGGATCCCGTACGGCATCTGGAACAGCAGGCTGGCGTTGGTGAACGTGGTCACGCCGGGCTGGTCGTCGGGGATGCCGTTGGCCAGCCGGAGCTGGACCAGGTAGCCGATCTGGCTGACCACGACGTAGCCGATCACCCACAGCGCCAGCGGGCCGGCCTCGCCCAGCCGGGAGCCGCGCAGGTCCAGCCGGGGCCTGAAGCGGAAGCCGGTCCGGCGCAGCGCCGGCAGCAGCACCAGGGCCTGCACGACGATGCCGAAGGTGGTGCCGATGCCCAGCAGCAGCACCTCGCCGGTGCCGAGCGAGGTGGTGGTGCGGCTGCCGTCGCCGCGGGTGATGACCAGGAACAGGGCGGCGACCGCGATCACCACGATGTTGTTCAGCACCGGCGACCAGGCCGCGGGGCCGAAGACTCCCCGGGTGTTGAGGATCGCGCCGATCATCGCGCCCAGGCCGTAGAAGAAGATCTCGGGCAGCAGCAGGTACGCGAAGAAGGTGGTCAGGTCGGCCTTCGCGCCGCCGTCGGAGGAGTAGAGGACCGTCAGCAGCGGGGCGGCCAGGGTCGCCACCAGGGTGGTGATGCCGAGGCCGACGACGGCCAGGGTGAGCAGCCGCTGGGTGTAGGCCTCGCCGCCGTCGCGGTCCCGCTCCTGCGCCTGCACCAGCAGCGGCACCACCACGGAGGTCAGCACGCCGCCGAGCAGCAGCTCGTAGACGATGTTGGGCAGCGTGTTGGCCGTGTTGTACGCGTTGCCGACCAGCGCGACGCCCAGCGCGGCCGTGATCGCCAGGCTGCGCAGGAACCCGGTGAGCCGGGACGCGGCCGAGGCGATCGCCATCGTCCGGGAGGCCCGGCCCAGGCTCTGAGCCGGGGCCGGCCGGCCGGCGCGCGGCACCGGGCCGGCCGGGGGCGCGCCCGGGGCCGGGCCGACGCCGGTGATCGGCGGGATGACGACCGTCTCGTCGATCGAGCCGGGCGGGATTATCACGGTCTCGTCGGCGGCGCCGGGCCAGTGGCCCGGGATCGGGCCCGGCCGGGCGCCCGGCGGGGCCTGCCGGGGCGGGTTCAGGTACGCCTGCTGGGCCGCCGCGCGGGCCTCGGCGTCGGTCAGCCGGCCGGGGTCCGGCCGGCCGTTGCGCGCCGGCTGGCCCGGTCCCGACTGTCCGTGCTGACCGGGGCCGGGCTGTCCGTGCTGGCCCGGGTGACGGCCCGAGTCCGGCGGACCCGGCCGGCCGTCGGGGATCGGCGGCCCACCGGGGATCGGCTGCCCGTTCGGGACCGGCGCCCCGGACCCGTTCGGGATCGGCTGCCCGTTCGGCGGCGCCTCCTCCACCGCCGGGCCGACGTCCTGGACCGGCGGCGGTCCACCGGGCCGGAACACCGGGTCGTCGAAGAACGCCGGAGGCAGCCGGGGCAGCTCCTGGGTCAGCTCGTCCCAGGAGTTCCAGCCGGTCATCCGCCGATCCGGTCGGCCGGGCCGCCGGCCCCGACCGGCGGCTGCTCCCCGCGGGCCCGCCAGCGCCGGTAGAGCCGCAGCAGCACGGCCAGCACCAGCACCGCGAAGGCCAGGCCGGTGATGCCCAGGGCCAGCCCGCCGTACGCGGTCGAGCGCACCGACAGCGTCACGTCCCGGCCCAGGTTGCCGCCGGTCGGCGTGGTCGCCTGGACCTGCACGGCGAACGTGCCGGTCCGCTGCACCGACGCCGGCACCTGCACCGACCGCTTGCCGCGCGGCGGGATCTGCTGCACGCCGACGTCGTGGGTCTCGAACCCGGCCGGGGTGACGATCCGGATCCGGACGTTCACCGGCACCAGCAGCGTGTTCTCCACCGTCAGCAGCAGCGGGCTGTCCGAGGAGGCCAGCGTGTAGTCGCCGGTGGCCGACGTGCTCACCGTGACCGAGCCCCGCAGGGTGCCGATCAGCCGCTGCAGCCGGTCCACGTACGCCTGGCCGCTGGGGACGGCGGTCCGCCAGGCCGACGACGCCGCCCGCCGCACCGCGTCCCCGTACGGCCCCAGCTCCGTGGCGGCGTCCTCGTTGCTCAGCGCGCCGCGGAAGTCGGCCACCTGGGACTGCACCGAGCCGATCGCGGTCAGCTGCTTGGCCGACAGCTCGCGCCGGCGCGCGTCGGCCGGGTAGACCAGCTCGCCGCGGTCGACCGGCGGCGTGCCGGCGGCCGCGTCCAGCGCGTCCACCGAGGTCAGCCACGGGAGCTTGGCCAGGTCGGCCGCGACCGCCCGCGCGTACGCCACCGGGGGGTCCCAGCGCCGCGGCGGGGCCAGCACGAGCGTGCGGGTGTCGTTGGGCGCCTCGGCCGTGATCATCGCCAGCTCGGCCAGCAGCCGCTGCTCGGCCAGCCGCGGCCCGCCGGGGAAGCCGCCCTTCTTCAGGCCCCCGCGCTGCAGGATGCTCTGCACGACCGGGTCGGACACCAGCGCCACGGCCTGCCCGGACAGCGCCGGCAGCGGCGACACCCCGCTCGGCGTGCGGCCGGCCCCGGCCGTGGCCGACCCGGTCAGCGCGGTCGGGTCCAGCACCACCGCGCTGGCCCCCTGCGCGACCACGTCGTCCAGGGCCGAGTCGGTCAGCTGCCCGTCCGGCGGCCAGGCCACCTGGGTCGTCGGCCGCACCCCGAGCACCCGCCCGGTCGCGGTCAGGTCGGGCTCCTGGATCCGGCCCAGCGCCTCGTCGCCGCCGCGCTCCAGCGCCACCAGGTCGGGGTCCGCGTACGGCGTGGCCACCAGCCGGTGCTCCGGCGCGATCGCCTTGAGCCGGTCCAGCCAGGCCGCGGCCGCGGCGCCACCCTGCCCGGGGACCTGGCGGCCGCCGGTGCTGACCCGGTAGCCGGCCGGGGACCGCATCCGGTCCAGCGCCTCGATCGTCTCCGGGTCGACCACCAGGGTCAGCCGCACCCGGCCGGTGACGCTCTCGGCCGCGCCCAGCAGCGTGTTCAGCCGGCCGCCGGCGGCCACCGACTTCGCCAGCGCGTCGTCGGCGAAGATCTCCGGCTTGCCGGGCGCGGTGCCGGTCAGCCGGTGCGGCCGGTCCAGCAGCGGCCACAGCAGCGTCACCCGGGTGCCGGAGATCCCCGGGTCCAGGTGGGGCAGCAGCGTGCTCAGCCGGCCCAGCTCGATCAGGTCGCTGGCGCGCTGCACGGTCAGCGCGATGGGGTAGACCCCGGTCGCGCTGCCCGCGGTCAGGCCCAGGGCGGCCGCGGCCGTCTCGTACCTGACCGTGAGGGACGTGCCGGGGTCGAGCCCGGCCGGCACCTCCTGCGGCGGGGCCGAGACGGCGCCGGTCCCGGGCACGGTCGTGTCGGCCGCCTGCAGCTCGCCCCGGGTGTCGAGGACGGAGCCGCGGCGCAGCCGCAGCACCAGCGGGCCGGTGCTCCGGGCGCTGGTGTTCTTCAGCACGGCGGTGACCCGGATGGTCGAGTCGGCGGCGACGTCGTGCGGCTCCAGCGCCTGCAGCGTGACCGTGACCGGCGCGACGAGCGGGTCGGGCGCGGCCACCGCCGGCAGCGGCGCACCCGCGACCAGGGCGATCGCCGCGACGACCGTCCCGCCCCAGCGGCGCATCCGGTCAGACACTGCCGAGCAGCTCCGGGGCGCGGGCGACCAGGGTCCGCTCGTCCTCGTACGCCAGGCGGCTGCCGAGCTCCTCCAGCGGCACCCAGGCCACCGCCGTGACCTCGACGTCGGCGTCGGACAGCTCGCCGCCCTCGGCCCGCAGCAGGAAGTGGTGCACGGTCTTGTGCACCCGCCGCCCGTCGGCCATGAACCAGAAATCGATCGTGCCCAGCCGGCCCACGATCGTGCCGGCGATGCCGGTCTCCTCGGCCACCTCCCGGACGGCGGCCTGCTCGGCGCTCTCCCCGGCCTCGATGTGACCCTTCGGCAGCGACCACAGCAGCCGGCCGCGGCGGTCCTTGCGACCGATCAGCGCCGCGACGGTCCGGCCGGTGGAGTCGTCCACGACCAGTCCGCCGGCGGACGTCTCGTCGACCCGGCGGACCCGGGGACGACGCGGACGGGCCATGCGGTCGATCGTAAGCGCCGCGCGGCACCGGCGTCGTTCTCGGTAGGCTCGACGGTCGTGTCAGTGTCCACGTCCATGTCCGCGCCATCACCTGGGGCTCCTGTGACCTCCCCCGCGGACCTCGTGCCGGTGCCCGAGGTCGCCGACGAGCTCGGCGACCTGTTCGTCCGGGCCGGGCACGAGCTGCACGTGGTCGGGGGCACGGTCCGGGACGCGCTGCTCCGACGGGCCTCCGACGACCTCGACTTCGCCACCGACGCCCGGCCCGAGGCCGTGCTGGCGCTGGTCGCACCGCTGGGGCCGACCTGGACCACGGGCATCGAATTCGGCACGGTCGGGGTGCTGGCCCGCGGCCTGCGCTGCGAGATCACGACGTACCGGGCGGACCGCTACGACCGGGTCAGCCGCAATCCGCTCGTCGCGTACGGCGAGTCGCTCGACGACGACCTGCGCCGGCGCGACTTCACCATGAACGCGATGGCCCTGTCCGTGCCCGGGCACGTCTTCACCGACCCGTACGGGGGGCTGCGCGACCTGGCCGGCGGGGCGCTGCGGACGCCGGCCGACCCGCGGGAGTCCTTCGCCGACGACCCGCTGCGGATGCTGCGGGCGGCCCGGTTCGTGTCCCAGCTGGGCGTGACGCCGGCCGCGGACGTGGTGGCCGCGATGACGGAGCTGGCCCCGGAGATCGGCCGGATCACGGCCGAGCGGGTGCAGGCCGAGCTGTCCAAGCTGCTGCTCGGGCCGCACCCCCGGCGCGGGCTGGAGCTGCTGGTCGACACCGGCGTGGCCGACGTCATCCTGCCCGAGCTGTCGGCGCTGCGGATGGAGATCGACGAGCACCACCAGCACAAGGACGTGTACGCGCACTCGCTGACCGTCCTGGAGCAGGCCATCGCGCTGGAGGAGGACGGGCCCGACCTGGTGCTGCGGCTGGCCGCGCTGCTGCACGACGTCGGCAAGCCGGCGACCCGGCGGCACGAGTCCGGCGGCGGGGTGTCCTTCCACCACCACGAGGTGGTCGGGGCGAAGCTGGTCCGGGCCCGGCTCAAGGCGCTGAAATACCCGAAGGAGATCGTCGAGGACGTCTCCCGGCTGACCCTGCTGCACCTGCGCTTCCACGGCTACGGCCGGGGCGAGTGGACCGACTCCGCGGTCCGGCGCTACGTCACCGACGCCGGCCCGCTGCTGTCCCGGCTGCACAAGCTGGTCCGGTCCGACTCGACCACCCGCAACAAGCGGCGGGCGGCCGCGCTGGCCCGGTCGTACGAGACGCTGGAGGAGCGGATCGCCCGGATCTCGGCCGAGGAGGACCTGCGCGCGGTCCGCCCCGACCTGGACGGCAACGAGATCATGCGGCTGCTCGGCCTGCCGCCCGGTCCGCTGGTCGGCCAGGCCTGGCGCTTCCTCAAGGAGCTGCGGCTGGACCGCGGGCCGCTCGACCACGACGAGGCCGTGGCCGAGCTGCGCGCCTGGGCCGCCGAGCACGGCGTCCCGCCGGCCGGGGACGCCTGACCGGCCGGGCGCGCCCCCGGCTCAGCGGTCCTGGAGGGCGTCCAGGGCGACGGTGAAGGCGAGCGCGACGCGGCGGTCGAGCCAGCGCTGCGGGTCGCCGGACAGGTCGAGCACGTAGCGGTCGCGGATGGCGGCGACCCGCTTGTAGCGGCCGATCTGACGCCCGTCCGGCAGCAGGATGTCGAAGTGGAACGGGATGAAGAACGGGACGTCCCCCACGTACGGCAGGGCGCTCCACACCCGTCGCAGGATCGCGATGAACACGTTGGACTCCTGCGACGTCGCGACCGGCTGGCCGCCGGGGGCGAGGATCGTCCAGGACGAGCGCAGCAGCGACTTGCCGAAGTTCTTCTTGAACGTGCCGATGACCTGGCCGCTCGGGATGAGCACGTCGGTCATGCCGCGGAACTCGAAGACCTTGCGGGCCTGCAGCCGCAGCAGCGGCA